>CAZYQB010000209.1:0-4395 GCA_964649595.1 uncultured Oscillospiraceae bacterium
GACTTACTGATCGAAAATAGAATATAACTATGCAGCCCGGGCGGTCGTTATGCTGACTGCCCGGGCTGTTGTCAGAATATGAGATTACCTTTCAAATCGGATGCAGTGGGAAACAGAACTGCGATCAAATGAAATAATGCCGTCATTTTGCTCAAACGAAATTTCTATTCCATCGGTGATAACAGAGCGAACCGCGCCAAATGCGCTCAACTTTACGTGCTCAAGATCAAGGCAGCCGTCATGAAGGATGATCTCGCAGGAGTGTGCATCCTGCTGGAACTCGCCCCATGCGCTTTGCAGGCTCCACAGGCAGCGGAAGGGCTGCTGATCGGTGGCGGGCAGAATGGGCGCAAAGCCGATGAAGCGGTTGGGCATATCGTATTCAAAACCGCTGAATATGGGCAGCAGTGCAAAGCTTGCCATGGCACGGGCATAGTTGCTGCCGCATTCCATTTCGTTGAACGGATTGCGTTTTGCGCCGTCGTAGCGGTCTCGGATAGCACGAACCACGTTCAAGCCTTCTTCGATCATGCCTTCGGCGATCAGCAGTCCCGCGAACCCATCCTCAAAGCCGGTCATGCACTCGTCGGCGTAGGGAATGGGGATGATCGGCTTATTGGCTTCCTCAGGATAGTCGCACATGATGGCGCCCTGCTCGTCGTTGATGACAAATACGCGCCATGCGTTGGGAAAATCGCGCATAGAAGTCTTGAAGTTTAGCTCATACATATTTTTAAGGGCGGTGATGCGCTGTTTCTTGTCGAATATGTCGCCCAGTCCACACAGATGCGCG
Organism: uncultured Oscillospiraceae bacterium; assembly: GCA_964649595.1. GTDB lineage: Bacteria > Bacillota > Clostridia > Christensenellales > Aristaeellaceae > RGIG2066. The sequence continues at coordinate 794 of CAZYQB010000209.1, forward strand.
TGCCACTGACCCAGCAGCTGATCGATCTCGCAGCCCTCTCCGATCTGATACTTGAGCTGGTCATGTTCCTCGTTCCAGTAGTGCGGACAGTTGAAGTGATCCACATATCCTTTGTTGTTCAGATCGATCTGCTGAATGAAATATTTTCCGTTGAACAGATGATCTCTCGTGAAGGCATAGCCCTTGTCGAACAGATCGAGGTATTCCTGCGCTTTGTTCGCATCACCCAGAGCCTTCGCCATAAGCGCAGCAGCCTTCAGCGCGGCGAGATACATACCCTGCAGCCATGCCGAGGGACCGAACAGCTCCATATCTAGGGTATGATGCTGTCTGCCTTCTAAAATACCGTCCTTGTCACGATCCCATTCATAGGCGTTGTGTTCGTCCCATGCAAACTCCAAAATGCGCTTAACGCTGTCCCAATGTTTTTTGAGCCATTCGTTGTCGCCACTGATCTTCCATTCGCGGTATACCTTAAATACCGATGCCATCTGACCATCCAAACAGGGTAGTTTGTCGCTTACGCCATAGCCGATGGGCAGGCGGGTGCGGAAATCCATCAGCCCATGCTCATTGACATCGTGAGCGAATTCTACATCGCGCAGGGAGCGCTCCAGATCGGGAAACAGGAAACACAGCGCATAGGCATAACTCCAGACGTGTGTGCAGGTGCCTTCGCAGGAGCCGATGTGCTCATGAACGCCTTCCCAGCCGTAGAACGAGCCGTCTTCAAGGCGAAGCACGGTGGGCGATTTGAGCACCGACAAGGTAGAAGCAGCGGCATCGATCACTGCGCTGTCAAGCGAGGAGGAATGCAATGCATTGCAGAAGGCAAGCGTTTTTTCGTACAGGTGATCCCAATTTTTGAGCGCATAGGTCGCCGTGGCGGCGGAGTTTTCAAACAGCACGGCGTAATAGTTTTTCCACAGCCGGTCATTGCCATTTTCATCTTTATAAGGATACCAGTAATTGTAGTTGTTGGGCATATTCCAGCAGTAGACGAAGCGGAAGGAATGACTTTCGGCGTTATTGAGCAGCTTGCTTGTGCCGATCGAGCAGACGTCCTCCTTGCTTGGAGTATCGTAGGTGCGATAAGGGAGCGAGCCTTCGCTCAGTTCATGCCAGAATACGGTGGGCTTGTCGGAAGCCCAGCGGCTTCTGTACCAGAATGGCTGCTCAAAACGATCCGCGCCGTCTGCGGCGATGGTGATATCACAGTAAGCCTTGTCGGACGGTGCTTTTCCGAGATCTTCCAACATAATACCCGTAAAGGGAGAAAGATCGAGTGATCGGTTGAAAGAACTGTCGAAAGGATTTTTTGCGGAGAATATCACAGTGTATTTGATGCCGTCCTCAAAGCTGCGGATGCGGATGTCAAAGAATGCCGCAGGCAGACTGGAATCATCGGCATTGAGAGGAATGAAAGGGTTAAAGGCAGTCATGATGACTTCGCCGGGGAAATCTTCATCGCGGAAAGTGATTTCGGCGATCGGGAATTTTCCGTCGAAAGAAACGTGTCTGAAATGCGGAAAGGAGCACATGGTATCTGCTTTGGGGCCGTAGCCGTATCCGTATTTTTGGGTATAGCTGCCGGTCAAGTCATCGCAATAGTCGCCTTGCAGCACCTTGACGACGGATTTTCTGTTTGGATATTCTGCGCGGACGGCGAAAAACGTCCATCCGATATTGCCGCCTTTGTTCGGGCGATTGAAGATTTCAAAGTCAACCAGTCTGCCGTCTCCGGCAAGGCTTATGCTGCCGCTGCCGATGCCGCCGAGGGGAAAACGGATGTGTCTAAGCTGATGTTTTTCGTAGATCATGGAATATCCTCCTGATGAATCGAATGAGGAAGCAAAGGAATATTTTGTGTAATCCCTCTTCATTATAAGCGCATTTTGTGCTCAATGCAATATGCGGCTTTGGCGGAAATTCTTTTTTCGGAAAAAACAAGGCAGGTGCTTGAAGATCGATTGCTTCAAGCACCCGCTGTGCGTAATTGATTTATGAGAGTTATTCGGCTTTTACAGATTTTTCATCCTCATTGGGAATGACGAGATTGAGGATGATCGCCATCAGGAATACCACTGCAACGCAGTTTTCGGCGAAGATGGTATATACGATGTCGGGGAAAACATTGAAGATGGCGGGAACTTGCGTAAAGCCCAGACCGACGCTCAGGCTGAGTGCGGCGATGGTGATGTTTCGCTGCGTGTAGCCGCAGTTTCCGATCATCTGAAGTCCGGAGATGACGATATTGCCGAACATCATGATGGTGCAGCCGCCCAGTACGGCTTCCGGCAGAGTGGCAAGCACTGCGCCGATGGCGGGAAATATACCGGCGAAGATCATAATAACAGCGCCGGTAGCGATGGTATAGCGGTTGATGACCTTGGTCATGGCGAGCAGACCGACATTCTGGCTGAACGAAGTGATGGGCAGACAGCCGAATACTGCGGAAAGAGAGCTGACGAAGCCGTCGCAGGCAAGTGAACCGGAGATTTCCTTATCGGTTGCCTCACGTCCCAGCACGGTAGAGGTCATTGCGCAGGTATCACCGATGGTCTCGGTGGCGGAAACCAGAAAGATCATGGTAACGGAGATGATCGCGCTGAGGTTGAATACCGGCTTGTAGGGCAGAAGCTGCGGAAGAGAAATGAAGCTGACATCCTGCAGGGCGGTCAGATCGACCTTTCCCATAAACAGCGCAACGATGTAGCCGACTACCAGACCGAACAGGACGCTCAGCTGCTTGAGATGTCCCTTTGCCAGCAGGTTAAAGCCGATGCAGCACAAAAGCGTGATCGAACCGAGGATCCAGTTCTGTGCAGAGCCGAAATCAGCAGCGCCATTGCCGCCGCCAAAGGAGTTGGCGCCTACGCTCAGCAGACTGAAGCCGATGGCGGTAACAACGCAGGCCGCTACGATGGGAGAGATCAGCTTTCGCCAGTATTTTGCGAAGAAGCCCAGCAGACCTTCCAAAATACCGCCCACGATGACTGCGCCGATGACTGCCCCGTATCCCCACTGAGGACCTACATAGCAGAAGATCGAAACAAAGGTGAAGCTGATGCCCATGACGATGGGTAGGCGCGCGCCGAAGCGCCAAACAGAGAAGAGCTGGACTAGCGTTCCGATACCCGCCATAATCATGGCGGTCTGAATCAGGGAGGCGGTTTCTGCGGTCGGCAGAGAACAAGCGCTTGCAACGATCATAATGGGCGCGATGTTAGCAACGAACATTGCCAGAACGTGCTGCAGTCCGAAGGGGATGGACTGCAGGAGAGGCACTTTGCCGTCAAGCGAGTAAATGTTCTGCATGGAGGCAGCGCTCTTAGCAGTCTTTCCTTTTTTGAAGCGAAGCTGTGCCATGGTTTACTGTACCTCCTGCTTGCGGAAGGTGATAGAGCCGGTTGCAGCATCCATATCATCAACGATCGCCAGCGATTCGATATGATAGCCGCGGCTGCGAATGATCCGACCGCCGTTTTGGAAGCCCTTCTCGATAGCGATGCCCAGACCTTCTACGGTGGCGCCGGCGGCATTGGCGATGGAGATCAATCCCTGAAGCGCGCAGCCGTTGGCGAGGAAGTCGTCAACGATCA
>CAZYQB010000210.1:0-4349 GCA_964649595.1 uncultured Oscillospiraceae bacterium
TCTGAACTTGCAATATTACATAAAGTATAGTACAATGTTATAAAGAGAGGTATGGACTATATGAAAGATTTTAATCTGCTGGTATGGCTCTCGCAGTTGGGAATGAGCATCGCCCTGCCATTGTGCGGTTTTATATGGGGTGCGGTATGGCTGCGCGATCACTTTGGTCTGGGGAAATGGGTGGTCGTCTGCGGCTGTGTAATCGGAATGATCTGTGCGGTGGACGGCATGATTCATTCGTTTATGATGCTGAGCAGGGCGGCAGCCAAGCATGATAAGAACAAAAAGCTCAAGGTGCCGCCGGTATCGTATAACGATCATGACTGAGGCGGAGCTGTGTCGGCACGGGGCAAACAAACGGAAAAGGAGAGAAGCGGTATGCAGGGCGAAAAAATGCCGGAAAACGTAATATCCGGCGAAGCAGAAGCGAAGAATACCGGGAGTAATGAGGATTCTGAAATGGCATTGAGGAATGAAGCGCCGAGACTTGTGTCCTCAGGCAGCGCAGAGGCGCGCAGATTTGTGTATCGGGAAACGCTGATCGTCGGCATCGGCGTGGCGGCGGCATCGGCATTGATGATTGCCGTGTTTGCGATGTTGGGCAGATTCGACAGGAGCGTGCTGTTGGGCGGCGTGATCGGTACGCTGGTTGCCGTGGCGAATTTCTTCTTTATGGCGGTATCGGCATCACTCGCAGCCGATAAGGCGCAGGGTCAGGATGTCAAGGGTGGTGCAGCACTAATGAAGGGCTCGTACGCGATCCGGCTGATCGTTATGTTTCTGATACTGCTTGGATGCGTCAAGAGTGGTCTGTGTAATGTGCTTGCGATTGTGCTGCCGATGGTATTTGTGCGTCCGGTCATCACGATCGCGGAATTTTTTAGAAAGTCAGGTGAGGCATAAGTATGAACGTAAGCGTCAGTGGTGCATTTGTCTACTTTACGATTCCGATATTCGGCGGGATCACCATTACTCAGACCACGGTTTCCTCACTGATTGTGGCGATTATACTCATTGTTGCATCGCTCAGACTGGGACGGAATCTTCAGAAGCGTCCCGGCGGCTTGCAGGTGATGGTTGAAAAGGGCGTATCGATGCTCTATAACATGGTAGAGGAGTCGATGGGCAAGCATAACCTTCATTGGGCGCCGTTTATCGGAACCATTTTCCTGAGCAGCATCTGCGGCACCTTTATCGGTCTTACCGGCTTTCTGCGTTCGGTAACGGCGGATCTGAGCTGCACGCTGGTCTGGTCGGTCATGGTGTCGGTCATCATCTGGGCGAATAACATTAAGCAGAAGGGTGTTCGCGGCTGGCTCAAGGGCTTTACCGAACCGATCTGGGTCATGACGCCCATGAATATCGTCTCTGAAATCGCTCAGCCGGTTGCCATGGCATTCCGTCATTTCGGTAATGTGGCAGGCGGCGGCGTGATCAGCAGCATTATCTATGCGGCAATGGCGCTGCTCTCCTCGACGGTACTCAATCTCATTGCCGCCAACGGCGTGGTGGTATCGATCGTGCTGATAGCAGTCGGTGTGGGACTGGTCGTGCTGAACAAGGTGAAAACGCATAAGCTGCTTCACATGATTCTGGGCATACTCAGCGCTGTGCTGGGCGTATTCGGTCTGCTGCAGGCAACGGGTGTTCTTTCGGGCGTGCCGATCCTGTCGTTCGGTATTCCGGCGCTGCTGTCCTGTTATTTCGACATTTTCTCGGGCTTCGTGCAGGCGTATGTATTTACGCTGCTGACCATGACGTACATTGCGGCTTCCTGCCCTCCGGCGGAAGGCGAAGAAGCGGCATAGTAAATAAGGCGACCATAAGAATTTTAGGAGGATGAAACAATGGACTCTATGGCAATGTTGGCGGAAGCGATCGCAACGGTTGGTAAGGCACTGGGTGCAGCGCTGTGCATGGGCATCGGCGCAATCGGACCGGCTCTTGGTGAAGGTAACGCGGTAAGCAAGGCACTTGAAGGTATGGCGCGTCAGCCCGAAGCGGCAGGCAGCCTGCGCTCCACCATGATCTTGGGCTGCGCGATTACCGAGACCACGGGTATTTACTCTCTGCTGATCTCTTTCCTGATCCTGTTCACTCTGTAATCATACACGACGATCAAAATGGTTTAAGGAATTTTAAGGAATAACGACATTTTAGGAGGACGAAACAATGGATTCTATGGCAATGCTGGCAGAAGCAATCGCAACGGTTGGTAAGGCACTGGGCGCAGCGCTGTGCATGGGCATCGGCGCAATCGGACCGGCTCTTGGTGAAGGTAATGCGGTAAGCAAGGCACTTGAAGGTATGGCGCGTCAGCCCGAAGCGGCAGGCAGCCTGCGCTCCACCATGATCTTGGGCTGCGCGATTACCGAGACCACGGGTATTTACTCTCTGCTGATCTCTTTCCTGATCCTGTTCACTCTGTAATCATACACGACGATCAAAATGGTTTAAGGAATTTTAAGGAATAACGACATTTTAGGAGGACGAAACAATGGATTCTATGGCAATGCTGGCAGAAGCAATCGCAACGGTTGGTAAGGCACTGGGCGCAGCGCTGTGCATGGGCATCGGCGCAATCGGACCGGCTCTTGGTGAAGGTAATGCGGTAAGCAAGGCACTTGAAGGCATGGCGCGTCAGCCCGAAGCGGCAGGCAGCCTGCGCTCTACGATGATTCTGGGCTGTGCGATCACCGAGACCACGGGTATCTACTCTCTGCTGATTTCCTTCCTGATCCTGTTCACCCTGTAATGTTCGGGCATTCGTTCCGATGACACGATAGGAGTGAAAAAAAGTGGGATATTTTCAGGAATTTATCGGCGTAGACTTCTGGACGGCACTGTTTGTGCTGCTCAATACGCTGGCGGTTTTCTATGTGGCGAAAAAATATCTCTTTGTGCCGGTTCATAAGATGATTACCGACCGTCAGAAGGAGATCGATGATATGTACGCCGATGCCGAGCAGGCAAAAAGCGATGCACAGAATATGCGCAAGGAGTATCAGGAGAAGCTCTTTGATGCACAGGCGACCGGTGAGCGTATGGTGACAGAGGCGGTTGCACGCGCTCAGCGTCGTCAGGATGAGATCATCCGCAGAGCGCGCACCGAAGCCGGCAATATCATCGAAAAGGCATCTGCGGATGCCGCGCAGGAGAAGAAAAAGGCGATCAACGAAGCCAAGGATGAGATATCCGATATCGCGGTAGCGATCGCCGAAAAGGTAGTCGGACACGCTGTATCTGCGCAGGATCATTCTGCGCTGGTGGATCAGTTTATTGACGAGCTGGGTGATAAAGCATGACGGCTGTAGGAAGTGTATATGCACAGGCGCTGTATGACCTGGCAAAGGACGAAGGGCTGGATGAGCTGATTTTAGGTGAGATGGAGATGCTCGCGAGCGTATTTTCTGCCGAGCCGGATTTTCTCAAGCTGCTAGGCACACCCAATCTGCCTAAGGCGGAGAGGGCACAGATCATCGACAGCAGCTTTAACGGACGCGTGCATCTGTATGTCATCAACTTCTTGAAGATACTCATGGAGAAGGGCTATACCCGCTATTTTGCTGACTGCTGCAAGGAATACCGCAGCCTCTACAACGAGGGTCATGGCATTCTCACAGTCAAGGCGGTAACGGCGGTCAAGCTCAGCGATGCACAGGCGGAAAAGCTGAGCGCGAAGCTTGTCCGCATGACCGGCAAGAAGATCGAGCTGGTCAATGTGGTGGATGCCTCGTGCATTGGCGGCGTGCGGCTGGACTATGACGGTGTGCGCGTGGACGACACGCTCAAGACCAGACTCGATTCCATCCACGGTTTGCTCAAGAACACCGTGCTCTGAGCTTTTTTTAAGTAGTCAGAGCTTCAATAAAAGAAAGCAGGATATAGTATGCAACTGAGACCTGAAGAGATTACGAAAATCATCCGAAATCAGATCAAGAATTATGCCAATAAGCTGCAGACCAGCGAAACGGGCACGGTCATTCTGGTGGGCGATGGCATCGCACGCGCTTCCGGTTTGGATAAGTGCATGGCGGGCGAGCTGATTGAGTTCTCCAACGGCTCCTACGGCATGGCACAGAATCTGGAGGAGGATACCGTTTCCATTGTTATTCTGGGCAATGACAACGGTATTCGCGAGGGCGACGTCGTAAAGCGCACCGGCAGAGTTGTTTCCGTACCGGTTGGTGAAGCGCTGATCGGCAGAGTCGTGGACGCACTGGGCAATCCCATCGACGGTAAGGGACCGATCACTGCGGCAGGCTATCGCGCCATCGAAGAACCCGCCCCCGGCATCATCGACCGTCAGCACGTTGATACCCCCCTGCAGACCGGTATCAAGGCCATCG
>CAZYQB010000211.1:0-4339 GCA_964649595.1 uncultured Oscillospiraceae bacterium
CCGAGATCATGGCGGTGCTGTGCCTGTCGAGCGACATCGTTGACCTCAAGGAGCGTCTGGGCAGGATCATCATCGGCTACACCTATGAAGATAAGCCCGTAACCGCCGCAGCCCTCAAGGCTGCCGGTGCGATGTGCGCACTTTTGAAGGATGCCATCAAGCCCAATCTGGTTCAGACGCTGGAAGGTACTCCTGCTTTCGTACACGGCGGTCCGTTTGCAAACATTGCTCATGGCTGCAACAGCGTCATCGCTACCCGTATGGCGTTGAAGATCGGCGATTACGCTGTCACCGAAGCCGGTTTCGGCGCGGATCTGGGCGCGGAGAAGTTCCTGGATATCAAGTGCCGCATGGCAGGTCTCAAGCCCTCCGCGGTGGTCGTGGTCGCTACCGTCCGTGCACTGAAGATGCACGGCGGCGTGAAGAAGCCCGATCTGACCAAGGAAAACTTGGAAGCTCTGGAAAAGGGTCTGCCCAATCTGCTGCGCCATGTGGGCAACATTACGAATGTGTACAAGTTGCCCTGCGTGGTCGCGATCAACCGTTTTCCCACCGATACCGAGGCAGAGCTCAAGCTGGTTGAGGACAAATGCCGTGAGTTGGGCGTAAACGTGGCTCTGAGCGAGGTATGGGCAAAGGGCGGCGAAGGCGGCGTTGCGCTGGCTCAGGAAATCGTTCGCCTGTGCGAGATGGACAACGACTTCACCTACAGCTACGAAGCCGATACCTCCATTCAGGATAAGCTGACCGCCATCGTGACCAAGATCTATCACGGTGCAAAGGTTACACTGACTGCCGACGCAAAGAAGCAGATGAAGAAGCTCACCGAAATGGGCTACGGCAATCTGCCGGTCTGCATGGCAAAGACTCAGTACAGCTTCTCCGACAACCAGAAGCTGCTGGGCGCTCCCGAGGGCTTCGCCGTCACGGTGCGCAACTTGAAGGTTTCCGCAGGCGCAGGCTTTATCGTAGCGCTGACCGGCGACATCATGACCATGCCGGGTCTGCCCAAGGAACCCGCCGCCGAGCATATCGACGTGGATGAGAACGGCGTCATCAGCGGTCTGTTCTAAGTGGTATTTATACTAAACAATCAGTAAAACAAAATCCTCTGAGCAAGTGGAGCCCTTTGAAGGTCAGCTGCTCAGAGGATTTTTGTGGTTGATTAGCGGCAGTGGAACAGAAGACCGAAATGCGGGATTGACAAAATAGTATCTTGCAGAGTGCGGTTATATATGTTATAATTTAAATATTGATGGGAAAGGGGTTGACGAGCAGCATGAAAACCGTTATTCTCAGTCAGGCAGTCAGATAGAATAAGTCTGGCTTTTTTTGACATACACAGGTGTGCTCTGTCCGCATAACAGACGGATGGAGTGCGCCTGTTTTTGTTGTTTTTGGAGGTGATAAGGAGAAATCAATGCGGGAATCCGGTCGGAAAAATGAGGAACAGAGAAAAATGAGGGAGGAATGAAGATGAACAGAGGATTCAGATGGCTGGCGATGGTGGTACTGGCGATCATGTGCTGCATTGGTATCGCGTATGCAGACGGAAGTCAGGGGATTATGGGCGGTGTCAGACTGACCGAGGCGCAGGTAATTGCGTATGAGCAATATGGAATTGAGCATCAGATAACGGTTGAAGGCAACGATAACAGCTTGTATCTAAAGGTTGTTCCGGACTGTGCAGGTATATATACTATTCGCATGACGTATATATCAGACGGAAATTGCGCATTTATTGTTGCGGATTCGAATGGCAATCAAGTTGACGATAGTAGGTGGCCGCCTGATTCTGTTTATTACGAGGGTAAATGGTGGATGGGGCAATACAAGGTGTCGGAAAACGAAGCACTGGTGATACGCGTCCTGGAAGACGGAGCGGGTACCACAGCGACAATCGCTTTTTCTGTTTGTTTTGACGGACACCATGGTCCTGTCGGGAAGAAGGAACGCGCTGCAGAACCGAACTGCACCAATCCCGGTACGCTGGAGGCTTGCTGCACGCTGTGCGGCACTGTGGTAGAAACCACCGAAATCCCTGCTACGGGTCATGTCCTCGGAGATTGGGCAAATGAACTGGAGCCTACTTGTACTACTGCCGGTGAGAATGCGCAGCGATGCGTGGTCTGCAATGAGATCGTTAATTCTGAGGAGATCTCTGCTTTGGGGCACGTCGAGGGCGAAGCAGTTATCGTAGCAGAACCTACCTGCCTTGTCAAAGGAGCCAGTGAAGTTTCCTGTACGCGCTGCCAGCAGCTGTTAGCGCACAACTCGCTGCCGCAAAGTGAGCATATCCCCGGCAAAATGAATGTGGTCGCTCCGGTAACCTGTCTTGAGGATGGCTATAATGAGCAGAGGTGCGTGGTTTGCAATGTGCTCCTGAACAGCGAAACCATTCCTGCGCATGGGCATAAGGGCGGAATGTGGATGGACAAGAGAGAGACGACCTGCACGGCGGAAGGATTGCGTGTGCAGAACTGTCAGGTATGCAATATACAGATGGCATCAGAGGCTGATGCTGCATTTGGACACAGCGTGGGTGAGTGGGAGATCGTTCGAGAAGCCGGATGTTTTCAGACTGGTCTTAAAGTCAAGAGCTGTACGATCTGTGAAGCTCAGCTCGAATCTGAGACGGCTGATGCGTTAGGACATCGCTATATCGAATGGGAAGTAGTTATCCAAGCCACTAAGGAGCAGGAAGGTGAAAAGCGTCGTCATTGTGTTGGATGCGGCGACACTCAGTTTGAGAAGATTGAGAAAGTTGAAAAGTTCATGGGAATGTTTTAAAGTAGATCATTTAGCGGCAATTTAGCAAGAAACCCTCTGAGAAAATGACTTGAAGAAGTATCATTTTCTCAGAGGGCTTTCTTTGTTTGCGGTTAAACCGCGCCGGAGAGAGTGCGCAAGAATAAGAAGAGCATCTTAAACAGCGATACGGGAGATACGCTGAGCGTAAGCAGGCATATCAGATAGATGATCGACAAAAGCAGCAGGATCACCAGCACCCATATGATGCGCATGAAGATGCGTGTGTCCTTGAAGATGCGCCACACGGGCAGCGCAACGATCAGCGCGCCGATGGCGGTGGGCAGTATGGAAACGCGGAAACGGATATATTGAAGGGGCATAAGCGTTTCGATAAGCGTTTCGTCGGAGAGGGTGAGCAGTGCGGCTTCGGCGACGCGGCGTACTGTAGAGGTGACGGAAAAGGCGGTCAGCAGAGTCAGCGCAAGGGCAATGAGGAAGGAGTAGAAAAATATCTTCTTGCTTTCGGTCATCTTGATTTTCATTGTATATTCCTCAGGGTCGCAGGAAAGTAGATACATCACGCACCGCAGGGCAGCGCTTCACTTTTAAAAAATGGGATGCCGTCCGCGCGAAGCGGTCGACATCCCGATTTTTTAGAACTCCGCCGTGCCGGTGGTACGGGGATAGGGGAGAACATCGCGGATGTTGGAGATACCGGTCAGGTACATGATCATGCGCTCAAAGCCCATGCCGAAGCCTGCGTGCTTGACGGAGCCGTACTTGCGCAGCTCGAGATACCACCAGTAATCCTTAACATCCATGCCCAGCTCTTCGATGCGGGCGGTGAGTACGTCCAGACGCTCTTCGCGCTGGCTGCCGCCGCACAGTTCGCCTACGCCGGGAACCAGCAGGTCGGCTGCGGCAACGGTCTTGCCATCCTCGTTGGCGCGCATATAGAATGCCTTGATCTCCTTGGGATAGTCGGTAACGAATACCGGGCAGCCGAAATGCTTTTCGGTGAGATAGCGCTCATGCTCGGTCTGCATATCGCAGCCCCAGTAGGGCTTGTATTCGAATGTCTGACCACTCTTTTCGAGGATGTCGATGGCTTCGGTATAGGTGCAGCGCACAAATTCGGCATCGCGTACAGCGGTCAGACGGGCGATCAGCCCCTTATCGACGAAGCTGTTGAGGAAGGTCATCTCTTCGGGACACTCGGTGAGGACTGCGTCGATGATGTACTTAATCATGTCCTCCTGCAGATCCATGTCCTCCTTGAGGGTAGCGAAGGCGATCTCCGGCTCGATCATCCAGAACTCGGCGGCGTGGCGCTGGGTGTTGGAGCGTTCGGCGCGGAAGGTGGGACCGAAGGTGTAGATGTTGCGGAAGGCGAGCGCCAGCGTTTCGCCGTTGAGCTGACCGGAAACGGTGAGGGAAACGGGCTTGCCGAAGAAGTCCTGAGAGTAGTCGATGGAGCCGTCCTTGTTGCGGGGCAGGTTGTCCAGCGGCAGGGTGGTTACCTGGAACATCTCGCCGGCACCTTCGCAGTCGCTGCCGGTGATGATGGGCGTGTGAACGTAGACAAAGC
>CAZYQB010000212.1:0-1167 GCA_964649595.1 uncultured Oscillospiraceae bacterium
CCCTCATTGCTCCGATAATCGACGATCAATGCTTGATCTCCTTCGTTGGGCGTTTCACAAAGCGAAAGCGTTTCGCCGCCCACCGTTACCGCCAGCGCACCCGCATTGGGAAAATGCGAACGCACACCGGTCAAATAGGTGTCTCCTTCCGTGATCTCCACGGGTATTTGATTGAGAAAATACTTCATCTGCGCTCCTCCTTTCAAGCTCTGCTGCGCTTCATGCGCGCCTTCGTTCTTATTATTTCATTCGTCTTGCTGCTTCCATCCGGTCAGCGTATCAAATATGCCCCACGAATCATCCGCATAGAAGCGATGTCCCTGTGCGCCAACGACGTGCGCTATCTTATCCGCCGCGCCTGCCGCACCGTATATCTCTTTGGCAACGACAAACTGTTCCTCGGCGGATTCAATCGGGAAAATTTCGTCATGCCGTCCGTTTACGACAACCAACGGTCGCGGCGCGATCATTGCCGCCAGATCGCCCATATCGAAATACTTCATAATATGTGGAATGTAGTTGCAGATGCAATGATGCTGTGCGCCGATGGACGGCAAAAATCCGCTGAATGCACAGGAAGGCATGGCTGCAGCAATACGCGTATCCAACGCAGCAGCATATATCGCAGCCGTACCTCCACCCGAATTGCCATGATCGCAATACGCGAAGTATCAATCTGCGCAAAGTTTTCCACAACTGCGTCGATCGCGCAGGAGATATCATGACATCTGTCCCCGATCAGCGTGCGTCCGAGCAGCAGCGCTTGCACCGATCTTTGATGGCAGTCGGGACCCTTCGGCGTGCCGCCTCGCTCACCGAAAGCACGCTGTTCAATCGTCAGCGCCGCCTGCCCTCTTGCGATGATCTGACGGGCAAAATCGCGGTCGCCGCCGGAAATCGTCTCCTCATCGCCGGCAAATACTGCTCTGCCCAGCGAAATGTGCATTCCCGTGGAATGTCCCTGAAGGCAGATAATCAGCGGCAGCTTTTCCTGTGCTGCACATTTGGGCAGCAGCATATGACAGCTCACCTCCGCTTGCGGCTCACTTTCAAACAAGAATCTGATCTCAGTGCACTCAGGATCGCTGTCATCCGTCCATTCGATACGGAAATTCTTTATTTCTCCGCGCTCTGTGTTCAGTCCCAGCAGCGCCTTGAGCTTTTCTC
>CAZYQB010000212.1:1177-4313 GCA_964649595.1 uncultured Oscillospiraceae bacterium
ACCGATTCATTTCCGGCGTAGCGCAGAGATGGTCTTATGTCATTCATTTGCTGAAGATAGCTTACCTGAGGATCAAGTGCCATATCCATTCCTCCCAGAGATAATTTTTATTCAATCGCTTTACTGCTGCCTGATTTCACTCAATACGCACTGCTCGCAGGGCACGAAGAAAAGTTTACACAGCGGTATAGGCATCCGATATGCTGCCTCCCGATTACTCAACCGGCTGCACGACTCGGATAAATGATATCTTGCTCCGCTGTAGGGCGGCACATATGCTTTATCCATGTTCAAAAAGACAATTCCTGCCGCTATCACCACAAGCAGCGCCGCCAGCAGCATCCCCTGCATAAACCGCTTTCTATGATCTATTTTTCGCGTACCTCTCGATTTTCCAAGCTCAAATATTTTCGCCGTGTAGATATAATGACCGTTTAAACGACTCCATGCATCATCCGATATGCTCAGTACCAGCGCCGCCCGATCAATGCTCCGATTTCCTCCATTATAGTATTCAGGATCGGTCAGCGCAAAATTTGAATATTTCCGTCCCCCATATTCAAAATCGACTTTGTGACGCAGCTTTCCATGCGCGCTGAATGTCCTGTAGACTCGAACATTGTCGGCTCGTATAAATTCCAGAGAATGTCCGAGCATTCCCACATCCACCTCTACCACCGACTGATGAGAGCCGAACAGCGCATCTCGCCTTTCGCAAGGATGCAGACGCATTACCTGCCGAATATTCATATGCGAAAGAATTCTGATCGACTGTTTGGTATCTATCAACAGGTTTTCTGTCTGCACCTGTCCGTTCTGCTCGTCTGCGATCTGAACACGCACTCTGTCAAGCACTTTCGCGCTGCGCCCGCGCACCGGATCATACAGCATCTCTTCCGAAACCGCGCCATGCGTTTGTTCATCATCGGAAATCAGGCGAATCCAGCATCCGCTTCTGCACTCAAACCCGGCTATGCAATATTGCCCGTATTTTGAGGATTTCGTCAGCAGAATCATTTCCACCGTGCGCATTTGCTCCACCCCTCACAGATGAACGATCTCCAATCCGAACCATGCCGCCATACGCTGCGCGACCAGCCGACGATGACAATGCTGTGCGCTCTCTTCGCTGCACAACAGGCAGTATTTCTGCTCAGATGCATCAATATAGCGATGTATGATATGTGCATCAATATTTCTCTGCTTCATCAGTTCGTTAAACTGCGCTTCATATTCCGCCCAATCGATCTCCTTCTTGCGATATGCCTTCAGAATTTCCTCAGACGGTGCCAGTAGCGCATCATGAATATACTTTGCGCCGGTCAGCGCTTTGATGAAATAATCGATATCGGGTGATTTTGCAAAAGCAGAAAGCTGTGAATTGTTTTTCAGCCGCACATCCAAAACGACCTGCACACCTCTTTCACGCAGCCTCTCAAAAAAGTATTCTGCCGTCGTCTGCGCGCAGCCAATGGTATAGATCACAGGCGGCTCGATCTTCTGCTCCACGAATGCGCACGGCATTTCCTGCTCCCACATATTCCTATATCTCTTTTCCACTGTTTTTTAATATTATATCACACTGTCCTCGGTGCCGTCCACCTCTACTTTACAGATCGTAAACATATATTGACGCATCAAAAAATCCGAAAGCCTTTTTAAAAGAGCCTTCGGATACATATCATATGTTATTATATCAGCGTCAACCGCGCCATGTTTTCTACCGAACGTACGCCCATCGATTCAAGCAATACTGCAGCATTTCTGTCAAAACTCGAATGATCGATCAGTCTGAATGCAGCGGCGCATACATCGGCAAGCGATTCAAGTCCCTCCTTATCCGCCATCCAACCGATTGCCAGAAAACGCACAAAGGCATACACCGCGCACAGCGATAGATATTCCTCTTTGATGCTTTCATGTTGGTCAGAGAATGGAAATCTCTCAAAAAACACATGATTGACCAGCATCTGTTCAAACATTCGCTGCCAGTCAGGGAACATTTCCTCAAAGTGCTTTGCTGCCGCGCAGTATTTTTCTACCGCTTGAACGATCTCCCGTCCACCGATCTCCTCTCCCTCCAGACCAAACACCTCTCTGGCGCGGTTTGCATAAGGTGCAACGCTCATGCTGTATCTGCCAAACATCTCACTCATACGATACTGAACATATACCGCCATTCGCTCATCCTTATCCAATCGGTCGGGCGAAGTCATATCTCGACACTCCTCGATCGCCTGCTCCACCTGCTGAGCCTCTCCTAAGAGAAATACCGGATGCAGTCTGTCAAGCATCGCTCCCACCAACGTGATCCGGTCACAGAGCTGATAACGCCGCGTCTGAAGTGCACTGATGATAAGCTCTCTGATCGGCGTATAGTATCTGACGCGCAAGTCACTGCGCTCCAAAGGATTTTCCTCCGGTGCAATCGAAAGTTTCTTTTTCACAAAGCGCATCGGCTCTTTCATCGAAAGCAGCATTTCCATCACACCCTCGCAGCTTGCCGAACAGGAGCATTCCAACGCAAACGCACCATGCGCTCCTCTCGGATACAGGCGACAGATTTCCGGGATGCTCTGCTCGCCGTATTCGCATTGCAGTCCGCATAATCCATTGGGCAGGCGCAGCGGACAGTCGCCCTGCCAGTTGGGCGTGATCTGCGCATACCTGTCGGCAGACGGATACTCGGCTATGTGAAACGCACTGTCCAGTCTGCGGCGCAGCACAGGCGAGCATTCCATGCCTAAGAGTCTAAAATACTCCTTCATAGAAAGCGATATGCTCCATCCCCTGCAGCAAGTGCTGCGGCAGTCGGAACCTTTGCAGTGAAATCCTTCGTAATACTCGGGAATCAAATACTCATACAGATCGTCCATCAAAAGTGCCTCCTTCAAACACTCGCACAGTTGCCCCCGAAAAAAACGAAAAATATTTTAATACTACAAATAATTCATTGTCAACCGCATTCTTTTCATGTTGCAAAAATTCAACTTTTTGTGCAGCAAAAAAACAGACTCTTTCATTTTCCGCCATAAATTCAGCATTTGAAAGAGCCTGTTTTCTTGTGTTTTCCTGTTTTTACTCGTTTTATCTCATGTTTGCTCAATCACCGAGAAAATTCATCAATCGCGGTCCG
>CAZYQB010000213.1:0-4229 GCA_964649595.1 uncultured Oscillospiraceae bacterium
CCGCGGTATACGGTGACGTTGCCGCCCACCATAACTTCGCCCAGAATTGCCAGCATACCGCGCTTGAAGGCGTAGCTCTCGTCTACGCGCACGATGTAGTCGGAGAAGATGCCCAGCTCATAGCAGGTCGGCACGCCGTAGATCATGCTGCAGCCGCCTGCAGTCTGCTTTTCCAGAGCAGTCATCTTGGAGTTGATGCAGTATCTGACCGACAGACCGCCGTCCTTGATGGTGCCGACATTGGGATTGCCGGCATCGGGCGTGATATCATAGACCGCCTTCTTCTCATTTGCGCCGCGCACGTCGCCGAAGGCGATCAGATCATCCTTGGAAAGGAACAGCACCGCATTGCCCTCGATGCCATCCTCGCCGCCGTAGGACATGGAGATCTTGCGCAGCGTCTTTTCATCGATGGCAGTGATGGACACATCGTCGCCCGCAATGACCGCTTCGGCGTTGGTGATGCCGACAAAATCAACCGCCTTGCCGCTGCCGCCGTTGACGATATACTCGGCAACCTTCTTGCGCAGGGCAATTCGGGCAGACTCCAGCACGCGGCTGTAATAATCCACGTCGGTCAGCTTCAGACACTCGCGGCTGATCTCGCCGTATGCGGTCAGCTTGACCGGCTTGATATCGGCATAGCCGAACTCAGGCTCAGCGGTGCCGCCTGCTTCTTCCCCTTCGCCGGTCACTTCGGCGGTGCCGGTGCTCTTTTCATAGGGCACCTGATACTCGTTCATGCCCTCCAGGTTAAGAGGCTTGACCATGTCCACGATAGAGGACACCTGCTTGAAGGGCACGCCGTTGACCTGCGCGGCATTTTCGGTGTGCTTGACCAGTCCCTCGGTGTTGCCCAGCGTGATGGCACGGCTTTCGCCAGTCAGCGACAGGCGCATTTCTTTGGTTTCGCGCAGCTCCTTGGCACGCTCTGCAATGCCTCGGTCAGTGTGTGCGGCAGAGGACGCGGGCATCTTGTTCAGCACGTCCTGTCTCACCTCGATCTGATTGCGCTCGGCAAGCAAGTCGTCCAGTTCCTTATTTCGCTTCTGCAGCTGATCTACCGCCATGTCGGGAGCTGCCTCCACCTCGGCGCGGATGGCTGCCATTCGTTCGTTGATCTGGTTGAGTCTCTTGTTCATTACTTTTCATCCTTTCTGTTATGCCGCCATGCAGCGGACAGTCTTTCTTAAACCTTGGTTTTTACCAGTACGCGCTCACGCAAAACTTTATTAGGCTGCTCGTCGCAGGGACTCGCCTCACGGCGACTGAGCTGGATTTCTGAAGCGTATTTTTCTATTTCTGCACGACGTGCCTCGATGCTGGTATCATCATACGCAGGGATGTCCACTGCGCTGACATCATACAGCTTCTTGACCGAGCGCACATTCCACTGATGAGCCTCAGCATCAAAGCCTTCCTTCTGAATCTTGAATCGGAAGCTCATGCGGTCAATGTAGCCGCCCTTGATCTCCTCGTACAGCCTGCGTCCTTCCTCGGTGCCGTCCAGACGGGCGCGCACAAACAGACCGTGATCGTCCACTTTAAGCGAAAGCGTATTGTTGCGCGTTCGTGCCATCACCTTGCCGCCGTGGTTGTAGTTGAAGATCACATCCGACATATCGGTGTTGTCCAGTGCGCCGCGGCAGATCTGCTCCTTATATTCCACGCCATTCATCTCAAACAGCACCGTCGCTCTGTCAAATACCACCGCATAGCCCTCAACATACATACCGCCGTCCTCATCGGCACGGCACTGCATATCAAATCTGCGCTGTGCAATATCCCTCTTTTTATTCAGATTCATCATCGTCACCCCCTTTTGTTTCACTCACACCCTGATACGCATTCTGATTCGCCGCATCTTTTATTAGGCTGCTCGCCGCAGGGGCACGCCTCACGGCGACTGGGCTTTATTTTCCCGCTTGTCGCGGTGACTCGCCTCACGGCGACTGGGCTTCAGATTGAGTTTCACTCACGCCCTGATAAGCGTTCTGGTTTTCTGCATCTACATAGTTGAGCGAAATCAGCCGCTTTTCGCCGCCCGGCACAGGACCGTAGCCCAGCAGCTCGCGCTGTTCGTCGATACTCAGCAGACCAATATCCTTGGTGGAGTTAATGAGCTGCACCTTGGTACCGGTGCTGGCGTGCAGCAGCATGGGCGCAACAAATATGATCCTGTTGCCCCGATCGCGCTCTGCCTGCGTGAAAAACGCCTGTGTGAATGCCTGCCCCATCTGCAGAAGCAGCGGCTCGATCACCGATTCGTAAAATGCCTGATACTGGTTGTCGGTGTAGTCCGACATGATGATGTGCTCATTGACACGCCAGTAGCCCATCACGCGCTTATTGATGGCAAGCATCTGCGCAGCACTGAGCGTATACGCCGTCAGACTGACCGGCTGCACGTCCTCGGTCAGGTCGATCGCTGCCACGCCGCCGTTCTCACCGGCATTTTCGATGCGCTTTGCAAACTCCTGCGCCGTTTCCGCCTTGTCCTTTGGCGAGTTCAGCATACTGCGCTTGGTCTTGATGAACATTCGCACGCGGTTGCTTACATCCATCGCACGCTGCACGCTCTCATCGGATGCTCTGAGCGTTGCAAGAATATTTTTGAGCGCATCGTTTCCGCCGCCGTACACATCGTCCTTATTGAAGTGACGGCGCAGCATAGCAACATCCTCCAGCGGCAGCTTATAAACCTGACCGTCTGCACCCCGGAAGGACACGCCGTAGCTGCCGTCAGGAATCTGAAACAGCGCAAAATCATGCCAGCCCACAGGATACACCGCCTTGGGCTTTACGCCGTCCCATTTGACATACGCCATTGCAGTGGTGTTGGTCTGAAGCTGACTGACGAGCTTATATTTGAGATCAAAGCCGATCATCAGCTCATTGGGCTGCTCATTGAGAAGCTGCGCGTATCGGCTGTTTCGGATGACCTCTTTTGTCCCATCGGGATGCTCGCGGATATGCATCGCCGTGGACTTGGCTGCGTGCGTGGCAATGGTGTCGATGATCGACCGCACCAGATCATGCTCATACGCCTCCATCGACCGCCTCGCCGACTGGCTGCTCATCCAGTACACCGCCCGCGGATTCCATTTCCCGAACCAACTGCCCAGCAGCTTGGTCAGCATACTCATTTCAAGCTATTTCCCCCTTTTTGTGTAAAATCGACCGTGCCTCTCCGCTTCCTCTTGACAATATAGGATTTATCCTATATAATAAGAGTGCAACAAAAGACAGGAGGCACTTACTATTGGGACCGATTCAAGTTTTGTTTTATGACCTGCCAAACGGCACTTATCCGATGGAAGATTTTCTGAACAGTCTGGATAAGAAAATGAGAGCGAAAGTTCTCCGAACCATTACTCTTCTGATGGACAACGGCAACATTCTCGGAATGCCGCACTCCAAGTATGTACAAGACGGCATCTTTGAACTTCGCACTCAAGTAGGAAATGACATTTCACGCGTCATGTATTTCTTCTTCGATGGCGGAAAGGCTGTTCTTACGCACGGCTTCATCAAGAAACAGCAGAAAACTCCGCCGCAAGAGATTGAACGCGCCAAAGCGTACCGCAAAGAATACCTAAGCAGAACAAACAAGTAAGGTTTCCGCCGACGCTGATGTTCTTATCACAAAAGCTTCAGCGTTGGCAAACATCAAACTTCATTTCATCATAAACTATATTGTTTTCGGAAATTACTTTGCTGATTGTACTGCATACTATATTTCTGCATAAAACAAAGCATTCAATTTTCCAATAGTAAGTAAAATAATGAAATTAATGAATGAGAGGAATGAAAAAGCATGAAAGACTTTCGCAGTTATCTGAACGAACAGCTGAAAGATCCCGAATTTAAGAAGGAGTATGACGCGCTCGAACCCGAATTTGCAATCATTCAGGCTCTGATCGATGCCCGCCATGCTGCTGGTATGACTCAGAAAGAGCTTTCCGAAAAGACCGGCATCGCACAGGGCGACATCAGCAAGCTGGAACGCGGTACCAGCAATCCTTCCCTGCGCACACTGCACCGTCTGGCAGAAGGCATGGGCATGAAGATCCGCATCGAATTTGTTCCCACTTCCGGCGATTGATTCGGCTTTCATCAGCCTTCCGAGTTTCCGACTCGGAGGGCTGTTTTTTATTGCTATGCTCGCCGCACGGGCACGCCTTTTTATTAGGCTGCTCGCCGCAGGGGCACGCCTCACGGCGACTGGG
>CAZYQB010000214.1:0-4228 GCA_964649595.1 uncultured Oscillospiraceae bacterium
ATCCTTTTCGGAGGCGTTGGTATTGGTAAGATTGCAGCGCCCATTGCCGGTTGCCATGAGCTTTTTGCCCACCCGGTTCATACGCTCAAGCACCGCTATGCGCAATGAGGGCGTGAGGCGTGAGGCGCTCAGTGCGGCGATCATGCCGGAGGCGCCGCCGCCGATGACGGCAATATCATACAGTATATCGGACATTGTTTTATATTCCTCGCTTATCGTTCGGGGGGAAGGGTGAATACCGCCAGTTCATGAAGCGCGCGCGAGCAGGCGGTGTAGCGGCGGCGGCGCTCGTCGTCGGACGGATTTTTGTCCTCTGTCCATACTACTGCTGCGGCATCGAATTCCAGACCCTTCATCAGATTCAGACCTCCGAGGATTACGCCGCTTTCTTCCAGCTCGTTGCTGTCGCCGGTCAGCAGGGCGGCCCCCTTCAGCAGCAGCGACAGTTCGATGGCGTCTGCCTGAGAGCGCGTGATGACTGCGATGCGCCCGTATCCCTTTTCGCTCCAGATATTCAGCTGTTTTTTCAGCGCTTCGGGAGAATACTGCGTTTTCAGAGGTATCGTGCCGTGGCGTCCGAAGGCTTCCGGTTTTTCAGTGCCATCGGGCAGCAGATCGTTGCAGAAATTTGCGATCTCTAGCGATGATCGATAACCCCTTGACAGATGCACGATGGGCGCATCCTTGCAGCCCATCACCTCGCCCCATGCATTAGGGTCGCACGCGGGCATTGAGGGGGTCGTGCGCTGATTCGGATCGCCCAAAAGGGTGAATTCCGCTTTGGAAAACCACAGCGACAGCAGGCGCAGTGCGACCGCCGAATAATCCTGTGCCTCGTCGATCAGCAGATGACGAATGGAAGTATCCGGCTTTGCAAAGCCCAGCCGCACGGCAAGCAGCGCGATGGCAGGTGCATCCTCCCACCAGATCAAGCCTGCGGCGGCATTTTCCTGCGCGGCACGGCAGATATGTTCAGGAGCAGAGCGCAGCGCATCAGCATAAAGCTGCAGCAGATCGGGAGAGGTGATCTTTTTGATCTGAGCGCGCACCGGCTGCAGGCGTTGACGGACTGCGATCCTGGTAGCGACTTCCAGCTCCTTGTCGCGATAGCGTTCGAACAGAATGTCCTCATACTGCTTGAAAAGAGACTTTTCCCAGCTCTCCAAACGGTCATTGAGTGTGGCGGCGATTCGGCTCAGGCGCTGTGCAGGGGAGAGGCGCGCTTTGTTGTCGCGATACATGGTCTCCAGTTCCGATTTGGCGATCAGAGTGGACTTGCCCAGCGAGATGGTGGAAAATGACGGTCCGTTTTTCTGAAAACGCGCAACGGCGGCATCGAGTGCGTGCAGACATTCCGTGCCCGATTTCCAAGCCACGCTGTCGCCGCGCAGGGAATCGTGCTTTTCAAGAAGGGCTTCATACTGGCGAAGCGGCGTTTCGATGGTGCGCGAGATGATTTTTCCAAGTATGTCGTGCATGGTCATTGCCTGTACATTGTCCTCGCCCAGTTCGGGCAGCACGTTGGAGATGTATTCGCTGAATGCGTGAGTGGGCGAGAGGACGGCGATGCACTCTGCGCTGAGCAGATTGCGATGTCGATACATCAGATATGCCGCGCGATGCATGGCGACGGAGGTCTTACCGGAGCCTGCGCAGCCCGTGACTGACAGCACACGTTCTCTTTCATGGCGGATGGCGGCGTTCTGCTCGGACTGAATGGTGGCGACGATCTGGCGCATATGTCCACTGGTGGCGCCTGAGAGAATGTCCAGAAGCATTGAGTCGTCGATGCTGTATTCGGTGTTTACGAAGTATTTGAGCCGTCCGTTATCCATGACATACTGGCGCTTCAGTGTCAGTTCACCTGCGATCATGCCGACCGGACAGGTGTAGCTGGCGCTGCCGAGCATCGAATCGTAGTACAGGCTGCAGATGGGCGCGCGCCAGTCGTGAACGAGTATGTTTTGCTGCGCGTCCTTGAGACTGTACAGACCGATGACGATTTTTTCAAGCTGTTCTTCGCCTTCTTCTTTAAAGTCGATCCGGGCGAAGAACGGATTCTTTAGCATTTTTTCATATTGAGATGCGCGATTTTCCGAAAAGGTGCGACGGGCAACGAAGCGGTCGATTTCGGCATTGAGCTGGTCGAGGTCCTGCTGGGAGAGTGCGGTCGGCTTCATGCGAAGCTCTTCCCATGCGTCATTGAGCATCATGCGGATGGTGTCATCCTGAAATTCCGCATTGCCGCGGGAAACCTTGATTACGGCGTACAGCAGCTGCTGTACGCGCGCAGTATATTCTCTTTCCTGTTCCAGCTCGATCTGATAAGGCATACATATCCCTCCTTTGCGTAGGATGGTTTCCTACCATTATACATCATTTTGGACGATAAATACAGTATTTACTTTTAAGTTGTGCGAATATGCGGTATAATAGATGGGGTTGAAGAATTTGGCGGCATGATTATTCAGGAGGCGCGCGCATGAAGCGGCAGGATGTCACGGTTTTGATTACTCATGCAATTCTGTCGGATGGGTTACAGGCGCTGTTTGAGCGCTGTCGGGTGTATTATCCGGAGGAATATGCGTTCAGGGAGGAGCAGCTTATGTGTCAGCTGACCGATTATCAATACGGCGCGCGGCGGCGCTGCGCATCCTTAGAGTGCTCGACGGAGAGATGTCCGGAAACATCGTCAACCAGGAGCTTCAGACAAAGAGGAAGGCAAAAGAGACAGGAAAAAGAGGGGAAACTGCCGCGGAGGCGGCGATCATATACGACAATATAACGGGAGGAAAATATCATGCGGGATGGATTTGTTCGTGTGGCAGTGGGCACTCCGGAAATTCATGTGGCGGATTGTGAATTCAATGCCGGAAGCATTATTGCCTTGATGGAAGAAGCAGCCGAAAAGCGCGTAAAGCTGCTGGTGCTGCCGCAGCTGTGCGTGACCGGCGCATCGGCGCAGGACCTTTTCTGGCACGATGCGCTTATCGATGGCGCAATGGATGCCCTCGAACGCATTTGCGACAGCAGTGTGGGCAGCGATCTGGTGACGGTGGTCGGTATGCCCGTTGCCCTGCGCGGCAGACTTTACAACTGCGCGGCAGTTGTTCAGGACGGCGTTGTGAAGGCGATCATTCCGCAGACAAAGGTCAGCGGAGCAGATAAAAACTGGTTTGCGCCTTATAGTGGCGAATGGGAGCTGCTTGAGCATGATCTGCTGCACGATGCCGAGCTGTGCGGCGATCTGATCTTTGAATGTGATGAGCTGCCGGCGCTCCGGTTTGCGGTGGTGTTGGGCGATGACCTCTTTGCTGCTGATCCCGCAGCGGCACGTCTCACGGCAGCCGGTGCTAACGTGATCGTAAACTGCGCCGCCAACATTGAAACGGTGGGGCAGGCAGACTATCGCCGCATGATGGTCAAGAGCCAGTCCTCCCGCCTGAACTGCGCCTATCTGTATGCCAATGCCGGCATGGGCGAGTCTACGCAGGATGTGGTGTACTCCGGTCACAGCCTGATTGCCGAATGCGGCATGATTCTGAATGAATCCAATCTGTATTCTACCGGTCTGACCGTTACTGAGATCGACGTAAAGAAGATCGAAGCCGACCGTCGCCGCCTGAATGAAGCCGGCAGCGATGCAAAGCATGAGAGAATGTCCTTCTGGCTCAACGAGGAGGAAACTCCCCTCAGCCGCTATGTCGATCCAATGCCCTTCGTGCCTGCCGACGCCGCCGAGCGCAGCCGCCGCTGCGAGGAGATACTTAACGTTCAGGCACAGGGTCTGATGCAGCGTCTGCGCCATACCCATTGCAAAACGGCGGTCATCGGCGTTTCCGGCGGTCTGGATTCCACGCTGGCGCTGCTGGTCACCGAACGCGCTTTCCGCCTGCTGGGTCTGCCTGCAAGCGGCATCATGGCGATCACCATGCCCTGCTTTGGTACCACCAAGCGCACCCGTTCTAATGCGGAGGTGCTGTCTGAATGTCTGGGCATGAGCTTTTCTGAGGTCAGCATTGCCGCTGCCGTCACGCAGCACTTTAAGGACATCGGTCAGAGCATGGACGATCATGGTGTGACCTTTGAAAACAGTCAGGCACGCGAACGCACGCAGGTACTGATGGACATCGCTAATAAGGTGGGCGGTATGGTCATCGGTACGGGCGATTTGAGCGAATTGGCGCTGGGCTGGGCAACCTACAACGGCGACCATATGTCCATGTAT
>CAZYQB010000215.1:0-4213 GCA_964649595.1 uncultured Oscillospiraceae bacterium
CTGATGGTACTTGGTTGGAAACGACCCGGGAGAGTAGGACGTCGCCGGATTCCATTTTAGAGAACTGCTGGATATGCGGTTCTCTTTTTTTTGTGGAGTTGTCGAAATATAGATTTTTGGTTTGGCGGAATGCAGAAGATTGACGTATAACGAAGTGGATGATATACTGATACAAAAGTTAATCGAAAGGGAAAAGAGATGAAACGAGAAGAAGCAGAGCAGAGTTTTGCAAATGAGCAGGAAAAACAGCATTATATTCGCGAAGTATGGTACAAGGTGAACAAGAAAGAAGGTATAAAAAAATGGGTGAGAAGAAGCTGTTTCATTGGGGCGATTGTTGCTATGATCGTTATACGGATTGTATTCAAAGATTCGCTTCCAAAGTGGCTGCTTGAAGGAAAAGGTACGTACGGACATCGTTACAGCTTGTTAGAAATAATATGCATAAGCATCAGCTTACTGGTTGGCGATGGGCTTTCGCGACTTATCATCAACTTGATGAAGCTGGATGAATAGGAGGACGGTGGGCAGGAAGCAAGCCAGTTTGATGAAGCAGTTTGTTCACCAAACCAGCGCATTTTTATCAGCCTTCTCCGCGCGTCAGGTTATCGGCGTAGTCGGCGAGGCTTTCGTAGGAATTGATGCTCTGCGAACGGGTGCGAATCTGCTCGCGGACATATTCGGGCAGTTGGTTAAAATAGGCGCACGCTTCGGCGTTTTCGGCAAGCAGCGCGTCAAGGGACGAATACTTCTTGGACATTGAAATCACCTCCAAATACAGTTTTTCCGACAAAGAAGAAAAGTATGCGCAATCAGTGTGAAATGAAGAGAAATCAATCTCTGGAGCAGGGAAAAAACGAACGGCATCGAATGTTACATACTGTAATTACGCTCAAGGGAGGATGAGGCAGCATGAGGGCAGATGAACGCGAACTGCTGCAAAGGCTACTCAATTCCATTCAGGGGCAGAATCGGGCAGAAGAATACACCGATTTTTTAGAGGATAATTTCGGCACGCTGATCGATACTATAGAATCGATGGAACTGCAGAAGAAGTGTCCGCAGATTACGCCAACGGTCAGAAGTCTTTTGATGCTGGTGCCGAAGCTTTATAAAGAGTGCGCGCGGGAGAAGATCCCAAAGAATATATACCTGAATACATTTGAAAAGGCAAGCAGATTTCTGCCGATCATGTATGCAGGGGCACCGTATGAGCAGGTGGGTATATTGTGTCTGGATTCGAAGCTGAGACTGATCGAAGCCTGTCTGATTAACGAAGGCGGCTTAAACGATGTGGCGCTGTATCCGCGGAGAATACTGCAGGAGGCTGCTATCCGTCATGCGGATGCACTGATTCTCTGTCATAATCATCCGGGCGCATGGTGCTTTTTCTCGGAGTCGGATGTATCGGCAACAAATACGTTTCTGGAGTTCTGCGCAAAGCAGAAGCTGTCGGTGGTGGATCATATGCTCCTTGCCGGAGCACGGATGATGAGTATGAGAAGCCGTGCGTTTATTGAAAAGAAAAAGTGGGAGAGCAGCGGTCCTTATGTGCCGCCGCTGGCGCAATGGCGCATCGGTTCAAACTGGGACATATAGCATGGAGAAGAAAAACTGTACGGTGATTAAAGAGAGAGAATTTTATATTTTCGTCTGTCCGGCACAAACTGTCGGTGCAGACGATTTTTTTATTGCGCCGCTTGGCAGAAAAAATGAATAGAGTGTGACATTGTGAAGGTTTTTTAGAGGAAAAGCTTCATTAGACATATTACGGTCACATTGATGAGATATGGTATGCATATAAAATATAGTAGGAATTTTATAAAAACGGTTGCGTGAGTCATCTTTTTAGGGTATATTGAAGATGTAGCGCATCGTTGCAGAAAGGGTACGCGGCGATGAGGAATATGCGGGAGGTTATTTTGGATGTGCTGCGGGGCGTAGGGATACGATGTGCAGGCGGCGGATTCTGGACGGATGGGCAAGGAAACCTGATCGAGGACTACGCGGAGGATCAGCCGTGGGAGCATGAAGCGGAGGCAGAGATCGACGACGCGTGGCAGGACGAACAAGGAAATTCGCTGCGCAATTACATCGGAGAAGATGAATTGGAAACGGAGGAGAGGCACTATGGAACTCAACAGGAAGAATGTAAAGACGCTGTACCTGCTGGTCACGTTCGGGGTACTGCTCAACGTGGTGGCGCATAATCTGAACAACGTGCAAACGTGGACGACCGCCGTGCTGGGCGTGTTGTCGCCGATCATCATGGGACTTGTGCTGGCATTTGTCATCAATATTCCCATGTCTTTGATGGAAAAGTATATTTTCAAAAAAAGGCGCGGAAAGGTAGCGGCTTTTTTCTATAAAATACGCAGACCATTGAGTATTTTTCTATCGATCCTCACCATTGCCGCGATTTTGGTGGGCGTGGTGGCGATCATTGTGCCGCAGTTTACGGCGGCTTTGACCAGCGGAATTTCCAAAGTTCAACCGCTTGTTGAAAATCTGCGCGTATATCTTACGGAATATGAGGACGAAGCACCGCAGCTGGTCCAGTGGATCAATTCACTCAATATCGATTGGGAAGGCATCAAAAACTGGGCAAACAATCTGCTCAAGAATGGAATTGTGCCCGTTGTTTCATTTGTGACCACGGCAGCGACTTCGGTATTCGGTACGGCACTCAACGTGATATTGGCAGTTATCCTTGCGATCAATATACTGTCGATTAAGGAAAAACTGGCGCATCAGGTGAAGCAGGTCATGCACGCTTTCCTCAAGGAGCGCACGGCGAACCGCATCATTGAGATTTCCAGAATGTCGGGAGAGGTGTTTTCTGCTTTTGTAAGCTGTCAGATCCTTGAGGCGATGATTCTGGCGGTGATGTGCTATTTGGGTATGCTGCTCTTCAGATTCCCATATGCGTTCCTGGTGTCGGTTGTGGTGGGTGTGACTGCGCTGGTTCCGATCATCGGTGCATGGGTGGCAACGGGTATTGGCGCGATACTCATTCTGACGGTAGCCCCCATGAAGGCGCTGTGGTTTGTGGTATTCTTCGTAATCATTCAGCAGATCGAAGGCAATATGATCTATCCGCGTGTGGTGGGTCGTCAGGTTGGACTTCCGGCAATGTGGGTGCTGATCGCGATCACCATCGGCGGCGGCATTCTGGGTGTTGCGGGTATGCTGCTGGGCGTGCCTACGGTGGCGGTACTATATACGCTGCTGCGTAAGGAAGTACATGAACGGCTGGATGAGAAGAATATTGACAAAACAAGCCGCCAGTTGCCTGAGGCAGTGCAGAGTGTGCAGATACAATCGGCGGTTTTAAGCGGAGAGGCGCAGATCAGGATGGAGTCTGCTTCGGTTGAAGCGGCGTCCGAAGCAGAACCGAGTGAAATTCAGGGTCAGAGGAAAGATGAAGGGAAGAATGAAGGACAGAATAAAAAACGATCCAATACGGGAGGGATCCGTCATGCCAAGCGCGGACACCGATAAACTGCGGCGCAGTGAGGAGATATCACGACGTGTGTGCAGATGGATGGTCGTTGGCTATGTGGGAGTTGGGTTGGCTTTGATGCTGTTTTATGCGATCAACAGGAACTGGTATCTGATGATGCAGTCGGCAGGAACAATTGCGGTGCTGTTTGCGATCTTTGGTGTGCTGCAT
The DNA here is from genome assembly GCA_964649595.1 of uncultured Oscillospiraceae bacterium. Lineage (GTDB taxonomy): Bacteria > Bacillota > Clostridia > Christensenellales > Aristaeellaceae > RGIG2066. The sequence goes on from CAZYQB010000215.1 coordinate 3,674, forward strand.
TTGTTGAAGATCAAACCGGTTTACTCGTTGTATGCGCTCATCATCGGATTTACTTTTGCGGCATATACGCTGGGCGTAGCGTGTGCGCTGTATAAGATCACGCCGCTGTACGATAAGCTGCTGCATATGTTCAGCGGTACGGTCACGATGATGCTTGCGCTTCCGCTGTTCTATACGCTTAAAAGCGGTCATCAGGTGGAAAAGAGTGACTGCCTGCTCGCGGTGTGCTTCTGTGTGATGACTTCGCTGGCAGTGGCAGGCGTATGGGAGATCGCAGAATATGCCTTCAGCCTGATCGCAGGTATCGATTCGCAGAATGTGTCTGCAACCGGCGTTGCTGATACTATGCAGGATATGATCGTATGCACAGCAGGAACATTACTGGCGGTGCCGCCGTTGGTGAAGTTTTATCGGACCGGACGCGTGAGCATACTGTATGCGCCGACGGAAGTGTTTATCGAGAAAAATCTTCTGTAAAGCAGAAGCATGAAAAACGTATATCCCGAAAAAGAACGGGCAAAGAAAGGAAAATGAAATGAA
>CAZYQB010000216.1:0-3536 GCA_964649595.1 uncultured Oscillospiraceae bacterium
ATTCCAAATCGTATCGTTTGCTTGGGCTGGATTTGGCGCAACCTTTGGTCCGTTGATGATCTTCTGTCTGTTCTGGAAGCGTACTACTCGTGCCGGTGCGGTTGCCGGTATGCTCGGCGGTGCAGGTATGGTATTTTTGTGGAAGCTGGTTATCAGCAAGCTGGGCGGCGTATTTGCTATCTATGAACTGCTGCCGGCATTCGTGTTCTCCTGCATCTGCATCATTGTTGTATCTTTGTTGACCAAGAAGCCTTCCAAGGAAATCGAAGAGGACTTTGAAGCGGTTCGCAGCGGCAATGTGGAAGTCTGAGAAGCAGAGAATTTTATAGTTCTGAATTAAAAACAGATGTCACTCGGCTTTGATTCAAAGTCGGGTGATGTTTTTTTGTATATCTGCTTGACGAGTGAACGATCGTTGGCTATAATTTAGGTATCAAGTAAACGGTCGTTCACTAAATGGGAGGGTATGGATGTCGGGTACAAAAGAGAGCATACTGATGACTGCGCTTAAGCTGTTTGCACGCAGCGGTTATGAAGCGGTGTCGGTCAGTGATATCGCGGGAGAACTGAATATGACCAAGGGAGCGTTGTATCGTCATTACAAGAACAAGAGGGATATTTTCGACAGCATTGTAGTGCGTATGTTTGAGATCGACGCGGCGCGAGCGCAGGAGCATGATGTGCCGCAGGATTCATTTGAGGATGCGCCTGAGCAATATCGGAATGTCGAACTGAAAAATATCAAGTCCTTTATGATCGCTCAATTCGACTTCTGGACGAAGGATGAATTTGCTTCGAATTTCCGCAGAATGCTTGCGCTTGAGCAGTATAGGGATGCGGAAATGAATGAGCTGTATCAAAGCTGCATTATTTCTGGATCGGTAGATTATACGGCGGATATTCTGCGCGAGATGATATTTAAGGGCATATTGAAGGAAGGAGATTCCAAGCAGCTTGCTATAGAATTTTTCGCACCGCTGTTTCTGCTCATCAGTATGTCGGACGGCAATTCGTTTGACATGGATGCGCATGGGATACTCACGGCGCATATTGATGGATTTGTTAAAAACCATATGAAATGATAAATAGGAGGAAAGATTATGAAATATATACTCGGCCAGAAGTACTGCACGCCTGAGCTGCTTTCGAAAATTATGGGACCCAATCCGGTGAAGCTGGAGGAAGAGCTGCTGATGAACTGTCGTATTCCCGAAGGCGCAGCAGTGTGCGATCTGGGTAGCGGAAAAGGACTTACGTCGGTATTTCTCGCAAAGGAGTACGGCTTTCGGGTGTACGCGGCGGATCTATGGATCGATCCGGAGGAAAATCGCTGTTTCTTTGAGAAAATGGGATTAAGCGACGATCAGATCACGCCTGTCAGTGCGGATGTGACAGCAGGATTGCCTTTTGACGGAGAGTTTTTCGATGCGATAGTAAGTATCGATTCTTATCACTATTTTGGACGTGATAAGAAATTCCTGGATGAAAAGCTGCTGCCGTTTGTGAAGAAAGGCGGATATATCTATATCGCGGTTCCGGGAATGAAGCGGGATTGTCATGATAATCTGCCGAAAGAGCTGCTTTTATCGTGGACGGCAGAGGATATGGAGACCATGCACGATGTTGCGTGGTGGGCGGATATGGTCGGTGCAAGCAGAGATGCCGAGGTGATCTCCGTCTATGAGATGCAGTCCAACGAGGAAGCGTGGGCAGACTGGCTCAAACAGGAAAATCCGTATGCAATAGGCGACAGAAAGAGCATGAACGCAGGCGCAGGAAAGTATCTGAATTTTGTTGCCATTGTTCTCAGAAAGAAATAGAAAAGTGTATACTTGATTATGAAGTAGAGCGCCGGTAGATTGGAATTTTCTCCGATTTCGTGCTATAATGCATAATAGTAGTAATAGAAATCAGGAGGAGAGTTATAAATGATCGATGTATTTTTGCTGGGCACCGGCGGTATGATGCCACTGCCTGAGCGCTTTTTGACATCTCTGTATGTGCGCTATGAAGGGCGAGCTATTTTGATTGACTGCGGGGAAAGTACACAGACTGCAATCCGAAATGCGGGCACAAGATTTAAGTGTATTGATGCGATGTTTATCACGCATTTTCATGCGGATCATATCAGCGGTTTGCCCGGACTTTTGCTGACGATGGGCAATGAAGGGCGAAGTGAACCGCTTCATATGTATGGTCCGAAGGGCTTAGAGCGCATTGTAAGCGGACTTAGGGTGATCGTACCGGAGCTGCCGTTTGAAATCGTATTTCATGAATTGAATCGAGAAAATACAAAATTCGACTGTATTGGGTTGGAGATAAACGCATTTGCTGCAGATCATGGAGAAATGCCTTGTTTGGGATATCGGATGACACTCAAGCGCAGCGGTAAGTTTTCGCTTCAGCGCGCAAAGGAAAAGAATATTCCGGTCAAGCTATGGGGCAGACTGCAAAAGGGCGAGTGTGTGGACGGATTTACACCGGAGGATGTGATAGGCGAGCCAAGACGCGGAATCAGCCTTCTCTATTCCACCGATACCCGACCGGTTGAGGAAATTTCTTGGTTTGGAAAGGATGCCGATTTGCTGATTCTGGAGGGAATGTTCGGCGAGCATGACAAGCAGGAAAGGGCGATCATCAGCCATCACATGATGATGCAGGAGGCGGCTCGGCTTGCTAAAGAATGTGCAGCGCGTGAACTATGGCTGACCCATTTCAGCCCTGCTACGCCCGAACCTGAGCTGTTTGCTGAGGAATTGAAAGAAATATTCCCCAACACCATCATCGGCACCGACGGTATGACGAAAACCATTCAGTTTGATGAAAATTGATGTCGGAAGCTGTGGATTCATGCATGAAAGCGAAATGTCCTCTGCTTGACAAAGCATGGAATATAGGATAGAATGTGACTAAACACTGTTTATTGTACTCGTGTTAAGGAATAAACAGAAAAAATGATCTGTCGCAAGGAAAGGGGTTGCTTTTATGAAGCTGAGCTTGAATGCACAGCAGATCCGTGAAAAGGCGCAGATGATCATCAACGGCATCTCGTCTACGGATGCAGAGGTCTTCACGTCGCGCGAGGGCAAACACTACATGGATAACTGGGACTGGTTCCAGGGTGTAGCGCTGTTTGGTTTGTATGAGTTCTACCGCGATACCGGGGATGAGGGTGCGCTCAATTATCTGATCAAGTGGTTTGATGAGCATATTGAAGCCGGTCTGCCGGAGAAGAACATCAATAGTATGTGTCCTCTGCTTACACTGTCCTATCTGTATGAGATCACCAAGAAGGAATCCTATATGGATCTGTGCAAGGAATGGGCGGACTATGCGGTGAACAAGCTGCCGCGTACCATCGAGGGCGGCTTCCAGCATATCACCATCGATTCTGCGAACTATATGCAGCTATGGGATGATACGCTGTATATGACCGTTCTATTCATCGCGCGCATGGGTGTTCTGCTCAAGCGGGATGATTATGTACAGGAGAGCATTCGTCAATTCCTGGTGCACCTCAAGTATCTGACCGATCC
>CAZYQB010000216.1:3546-4207 GCA_964649595.1 uncultured Oscillospiraceae bacterium
TCTGTTCTACCATGGCTTCAACTTTGACGGTATGCATCACTACTGCGGCGCCCTGTGGGGACGCGGCAATGCGTGGTACACCGCAGGCATCGTGGATTATCTTGATATCGTGGATCTGCCCGATGGCGTGAAGTGGTTTCTGATATCTTCTCTGGAGCGTCAGGCGGAGGCGCTGATGAAGTATCAGGACGAGAACGGTATGTGGCATACCCTCATTAACGATGAAACCTCTTACCTCGAAGCCTCCGCCACCGCAGGCTTCTCGTATGGTCTGCTCAAGGCGGCTCGCATGGGCTATATTGACAAGAAGTTTGCCGAGTGCGGCAAAAAGGGCTTTGAAGCCATCTGCAAGCTGATCGATGAAAAGGGCATCCTGCATCAGGTATCCGCCGGCACCTGCCTGCGCGATAATCTGGATTATTACAGGAAGATTCGCCTCAGCGCACAGCCCTACGGTCAGTCGATGGCGCTGCTGCTGCTGCTTGAAGCACTTCAGTGGACGGAGAAGGAATGATTTTCTGATCCTAAGGCAAAATTGAACAAGCAAACCGCCCTGTCATCTGTGAAAAAACATAGATGACAGGGCGGTCGATTTTATAAATTGGAATTTGTAGTTACACTGACGTTATCAATGCAAACTCAAGATATCTGTCTTTGTCCG
>CAZYQB010000217.1:0-4200 GCA_964649595.1 uncultured Oscillospiraceae bacterium
ACATAAAGCCCTTCGCGGGGAGCGACATAAAGCCCTTCGCGGGGAGCGACATAAAAGGAAGTGAAGCCCGTGGCGCATGAACTTGACGTTCCCGTGATGGAAGTAAAGAATCTTAAAAAGGAATACTATGCTTCTGCAGGCATCTTCCAAAGAAGTGTCAATCGCGCGGTGGACGGCGTAAGCCTTGCGCTGAGAAAGGGCGAAACCTTTGGCGTGGTGGGTGAGTCGGGCTGCGGAAAGAGCACGCTGGCGCGGCTGATGATGGGTTTGGAAAAGCCGACGGAAGGCGAGGTTTGGTTCTGCGGTGAGCGCATCGACAATATGCCCGAAGATCGTCTGCGTGAGAAAAGACTGCGCTTTCAAATGGTATTTCAGGACAGCGGCTCAAGTTTGAATCCGAGAAAGAGGATCGCAGACATACTCTCCGAGCCGATGCGATATCATAAAAAGCTGACGCATGAGCAGGCGCAAAAGCGCGTAGATGAGCTGCTGGAGATGGTGGCGCTTTCGCCGCAGATGAAGGAACGCTATCCGCACGAGTTTTCCGGCGGGCAGCGGCAGCGAATCTGCATTGCAAGGGCGCTTTCGCTCGATCCCGAACTGATCGTGCTCGACGAGCCGGTGAGCGCGCTGGATGTGTCGGTGCAGGCGCAGATACTCAATTTACTGCGCGATCTTCAAAAGGATCTGGGTCTTACCTATCTCTTTATCGGACACGGATTGGGTGCGGTGCATTATATCAGCCACCGCATTGCGGTAATGTATATGGGCAGAGTCGTGGAGATCGGCGGCTCGGATGAGGTATTTTCAAATCCTGTGCATCCCTATACAAAGGCGCTCATCGATGCCGCGCCGATTGCCGATGTATCGATGAGGAGTCGGCAGAGGATCGCTCTGCGCGGTGAAGTCGGCGGAAATGCACCCAAGGAAGGCTGTCCGTTTGCTGATCGGTGTCCGCAGGCGCGGGAAGAATGCCGACGGGTGCGCCTTGAGCTTGCATCGGTTGATGATCAAGAGCATCTCTGCGCTTGTCCGTTTGTGCGAAGGGAGGCGCAATAGACGATGTGGAAATACATTCTTAAAAAGCTGCTGCTGGCAATTCCTGTGCTGCTGGGCATTACGATCATCGACTATGCCATTATGAGCATGGCGGGAAGTCCGCTGGAGATGATGGGCGGACCGCGAATGACCGATGCTGCCATCGCGCTCAAGGCGCAGGAACTGGGATTGGATCAGCCGGTATGGCAGCAGTATCTGGTATGGCTCAATGAACTGCTGCATGGGAATCTGGGCACGTCTTATCAGAACTATCGCCCAGTGACGGAGATCATATTCCAAAATATCGCTCCGACACTGCTTCTGATGGGCGCATCGCTGATCGTGGGGCTTTTGATCGCCGTGCCTGCCGGAATCTACAGCGCACTGCACCGCTATAAAAAACGTGACTACGCGGTGGTGACGACCTCGTTTTTCTTCAGCAGTATTCCGGGCTTCTTTCTGTCGATCCTGCTGGTGTATGTGTTTAATGTGAAGCTGGGCTGGCTGCCCTCCGGCGGTATGCAGACGGCACAGACCGGCGGCGGGTTCTGGGACGTGGCGTGGCACATGGTGATGCCGGTGACGGTGCTTGCCGTATCGGTGGCGGGCAGCAACATACGCTATGTTCGCAGCGCCGTGCTGGAAATACTGGATAAGGATTACCTCAGGACCGCTGCGGCAAAAGGTATCGGACGCAGACGGGTCATCGGTAAGCACGCGCTCAGAAATGCCCTGCTGCCCATCGTGACGATGATCGGAATGCAGATCCCGATGCTGTTCGGCGGCGCGGTGATCGTGGAGCAGATATTTTCGTGGCCCGGGCTGGGGCTGATTACTATGAACGCCATCACGGCGCGCGATTATCCTGTCATCATGGGCGTGTGTTTGCTCTCGGCGGTGGTGGTGCTTGCGGCAAATCTCATCACCGACATTGTATATGCGCTGGTCGATCCGACCATTCGGTATTGAGGAGGGAAGCGTATGAAAAACAGCAATCTTTCCCGAATCATGAGGCGCTTCATGCGCCATAAATTGGCGATGGGCAGTCTTATCGTGCTGTTGGTGCTGATCGCCTTGGCGCTGCTTGCGCCCGTGATCGCACCATATTCACCGACTAAAGTAAGCGGCTCTTTCGCGGCGCCGCCCGATGCTAAGCATCTTTTGGGTACTGATCAGATCGGACGTGATCTGCTCAGCCGTCTGCTGTACGCCGTGCGGATTTCTCTGCAGGTAGGCTTTATGGCAACGGTGATATCGACTGCCATCGGCGTGGTTCTGGGGCTGATCTCCGGCTATTTCGGCGGCTGGGTGGATAAGCTGATTATGAGCATTACCGATGTGGTCATGTCCTTCCCGTATATACTGCTGGTGCTGGTGGCGGCGGCGATCTTTGAGCCGGGTCTGTGGAGCATCATATGGATACTGGGCTTTGTCAACTGGCCGGGAGTGGCGCGGCTTGTGCGCGGCAATGTGCTGTCGATCCGGGAGATGAATTTCGTCAAGAGTGACATCACGGCAGGTATGCCCAGAAGATACATTCTCTTTTCCGAAATACTGCCCAATACCATTGCGCCGGTGCTGGTGTATGCAACAAGCGTATTTGCGCTCTCCATACTGGATGAAGCGGCACTCAGCTTTCTCGGATTGGGCGTACAAATGCCTACGCCGTCGCTAGGCAATATGCTCAATGCGGCGCAGTCGCTGACCATCCTTCGTGATAAGCCGTGGATATGGCTGCCTGCGGGCGTGATCGTGATCGTGCTGGTGGCGGCGGTCAATCTGGTGGGCGACGCTTTGAGAGATGCAAGCGCGCCCGAAGGAAAGTAATACTTTGATGAAAACAGAGCGAATCTAAAAAGGGTTCACTCTGTTTTTTAGTTTTGGATCTAATTTTATTGAGATGTATCCGAAAATGAGAGAAATTGATGCTTGACACATACCCCATAGGGGTATATTATTAGCATAAGGGAGGCGATCAAATGCAGGAGGATATGAATGGAAAATGCTGCTGTGAAAAACGCAAGCATCGAACCGAGCAGGAACAGAAGGCGCTCATCAACAGACTGAGCCGCATCGAAGGTCAGATCCGCGGCATTCGGGGCATGGTAGAAAAGGATGCTTATTGCACCGATATACTCACACAGGCGGCAGCGGCAGGCGCGGCGCTCAATGCGTTTACACGAGAGCTGCTGAACAGTCATATTCGTTCGTGTGTGGCGCAGGATATTCGCGACGGCAAGGATGAAGTGATCGACGAGCTGACGGCGACGCTTCAAAAACTGATGAAGTGACATATACAGAGAAAAGTGAGGTGCTAAGAGATGAAACAGTTCAATGTGACCGGTATGAGCTGCGCGGCGTGCAGTGCGCGCGTGGAAAAGGCGGTAAACAAGGTGCAGGGCGTGACCGCCTGCTCGGTGAGTCTGCTGACCAACTCGATGGGCGTGGAGGGTACGGCATCGGATGAAGCGATCATTCGTGCGGTAACGGAAGCCGGCTACGGCGCAAGCGTAAAGGGTGCGCAGAAGGTGCAGAGCGCCGAAGGTGAGGATGCGCTCTCGGACAAGGAAACGCCTATCCTTAAAAAGCGGCTGATCGCATCACTGGGCTTTTTGATCGTGCTTATGTATGTATCGATGGGGCACGGTATGTGGGGCTGGTCGCTGCCTGCGTTTTTTGAAGGCAATCATATCGCAGTAGGACTGGTTCAGATGATCCTTGCCGCCATTGTGATGCTCATTAACAAGAAATTCTTTGTAAGCGGCTTCACAAGCCTGATGCATCGTGCGCCCAACATGGATACGCTGGTTGCACTCGGCTCAGGTGCGTCGTTTGTGTACAGCGTGTATGCGCTCTTTGCGATGACCGGTGCGCAGGCTGCGGGCGACATGAACGCGGTTATGGGCTATATGCACGAGTTCTATTTTGAATCGGCGGCGATGATATTGACGCTCATCACCGTAGGCAAGATGCTGGAGGCGCGCTCCAAAGGAAAGACCACCGATGCGCTGAAGAGCCTGATGAAGCTCTCGCCCAAAACCGCAGCGGTGCTGATTGACGGCGCGGAGCAGGTCGTGCCGGTGGAGCAGGTCAAAAAGGGCGATTTGTTTGTGGTGCGTCCGGGTGAGAATATTCCGGTGGACGGCGTGGTGCTCGAAGGCA
>CAZYQB010000218.1:0-4185 GCA_964649595.1 uncultured Oscillospiraceae bacterium
TACAGATCGGGATCAAAATGCTCGAAATAGCGCCGATAATGCTCGTCTGTCAGGCGTTCAATCTGTTTGATCCATTCGTGACGGGCAGGCATGGCGTACAATCCCCAGTGAATGAACATACCAAATCGGTCATGTGTGAACCATGAAACGTCGCCGGGGGTTTTTCGGGTAACGTAGCTGGACATAAAAACGTGACCTCCTTAAAATGATCGGATCAGTTACATATGTATATTCGGATCGGGTTCTGAGATTGATTCGTCGCTCAGCTGATTGAGGATGCGTGCAATATTCGCCATTCTTGAGTCGGTTTCAGTGATGACATCAGCGCAGGCCTTTAGTTCCTCCACAATGTGCGGCGGTACCTCTGAGGCTGCTTTGTAGCGCAGGGAGTGCTCAAGGGATGCCCAAAAGTCCATGGCGATCGTTCGGATCTGTATTTCAACTGGGATAAACAGCTTGGCGCCGGTCATGTATACCGGCACATCCACCACCAAATGCAGACTGCGGTAACCGTTCGCCTTGGGCTTTTTGATGTAATCCTTGAGGGTGATGAGATGAATGTCATCTTGAGACTGAATCAGCTGCGCAACGGTTCGAATGTCCTCTGAATAATAGCATACAACGCGCACACCCGCCAGATCGTGAAGTGTTTTCTTGGCATTGGTCATAGAGACCGGAGTGCCCTGCTTGCGCAGCTTTCGGACGATGCTCCGGGGGGATTTGACTCGGCTGCGGATATGGTGGATAGGATTGTTGCGATGGGTCATTCTGAATTCGTTGATGAGCGTTTCCAGACGCAGATTCATAAACTGAATGGCAGAATTATAAAGGTATTGTATCTTGGCGTGCTCGCGGGACAGTTCAAGGTATTCCTCATCAATCAGTGCTTCAACAGCTACTGAGAGCGAAGTCATCTGATTTGTGGGCATGGATGACCTCCTGAAATGTGATACGGTAATCGAATTTGCACCTATATTATATATGATTTGCCGAGGAGAAAGGTAAATTTGCGGTAAAATTTAACGCAGCGAGCATGGAAGGGCAACATATAAAAGCCGCTGCTTCCGGCTCGAAACAGCAGCTTTAGACTTATCTGTACAGCGGAGGCAGCTGAGTGTCTGCCAGCGCAGCAGCGGCGGATTCGGGGATCAGCTCCATGTTGGCGACCAGCGATGCAGGCTTGCCTGCGGGATCATCCTGTTCATAGGGAACAAAGTAGAAGTTGCGCACGTTCATCAGCTGTCCGAGATTGCGCGCGCTCGCCCCCAGACCGTCATTTGTAGAAACGGCAAGCAATACCGGGCGGTCGTTTCTAAGCTGCGATTTGACGGCCATCGTGACCGGTGTATCGATGATGCCGCAGGCGAGTTTTCCGAGCGTGTTTCCGGTGCAGGGTGCAGTGATGAGCAGATCCAGCAGTCGTCTCGGTCCGATGGGTTCCACCTGCTGAAGCGTATGCCAGATCTCCCTGCCGCAGATATCTGTCAGCCGCGAACGAACCTCTGTCGCGGGAAAGAATCGGGTATCCAGCTCATAGGCGTTATAGGAGAGGATGGGCTGTAGCTCTGCCCCCAGATCGCGCAGCCTCTGGATCTGCGGAAATATCCGAGCGAAGGTGCAGAAGGAGCCGGTCATCGCAAAGCCGATGCGTTTTCCGCTAAGTAAAGAAAGATCACAGTTATGCAGAAGCATAAAAATCCTCCTTTTTATGATATATGGTGGTCTGTCAGCACACGCTTTACGGCATCCAGCAGTGCATTTCCGGCGCTGGCGGGGCAGTAGCGTCCGGGCAGCGCATTTTCACGGCTGGCGTGAAGAGCAAGCGCGTGTGCCTGCGCAAGATCAAAGCCGAACGGCGAACTTGCAAGGTCCATCAGCAGCGCGTCGGGACGGATACATTCAAGCAGCGCACGGTCGAATATTTGCACGGGCGGCGTGGTGAATATGTAGTGGGCATGAGGAAGCACTTCGGACAACTCATGTATGGCGCAGGCTTCAAGATTGTCGGACTTGATCTGACGGCGTACTTCTTCGCGGCGCGCCGCAGCGTACACCTTTGCACCGAGTGCGTGCAGAATGAGAGCAAGCCGTCTGGCGATGCGCCCATAGCCGATGACGAGACAAGTTGAATCCATCAGCGCATATTCTCCGCGCTTCATGGCGATCGAAACGGCGCCTTCAGCGGTCAAATGAGCATTTTTCATCACATATTCAGTATCTACGGAAAGGTCGATGATACGGCGCGAATAGGTCTCCGGCGGCATATGCGTCGTATCGGAGAGAAGAAATAGAGCATCGGAATGCGGTTTGCAAAATACATCATTGAGTGTGATGATCTGATGAGAAAAGGGCAGAACCATGCCGCTGCGCCATGGATTGGGCAGGATGACGGCATCTGCCTCGGAAAGGGTGGAAAGATCGGTATGCGGCAAATCAAAAGAGCACATCTCCAGACCGATACACTTGATGTCCATTCCCTCTTGCGCTGCGATACGGACAAGATGCGCATAGCGCATATCGCCGCCAATGGTTAGGATCATAGAAAAATCACCTCCTGCTGACCGGATGCTTCCATCCTATGAGGAATGAGCATGAATGGTGAGAAGGATTGCTTGAACGGCGGTGAAGTGTCAAGATAGTTGAACGAAATGTTAATAAGTGGTAAATGGACGAAATGTGGCGGCGCTTATATCGTTGGTATACTGAAATTTCGTTGTTTCTTAACATAAACGTGTTATCCTTCATGTATAACTCCGCTGCATAATAATGTGAAAAACAGTTTGAATCATTCTGCTCAATAATGGGCAAGGGAGGCGAAAGGTATGGCGGCAGGACTGGCAATGACGGTGAGCTATGCATCGGTAATCATTGTGATTCTGATAATTCTCATGTGCGTCGAAATTATGAGGCTGGAGGAGTCGGGGACGGCTCGCAAAAAAACAGATGAATGGGAAACGGACGAGGGCATCGGCTGGCTGACCGTCGTAACCGATAAACGCTCCGGAAAGCGCGGAGGCAACCTAAAAGGCACTACATACTCCCTGAGTGAAAGTGAGCGTCTGGGTTCTTCCTCAAAGGCAGATACGGTCATCAAGCATCCGGCTGTGGAAAAAGTGCACGTTGCGCTGACCTATAAAAGACCGGGAAAGGTGCTTGTAAAGGGCATAAAAAAAGCAGTCGTCAGCACCAGCCGCATGGCAGGCGAATTGATGGACGGAGACAGGCTGATTCTGGGCGAAGGAGATATGCGTGTTGAACTGCAGCTTAGCTTCGTCAATCATTCGGATATCGCGGCGGCAGGCAGGTCTGAGGATGCCGCAGACAAATCGCGCAGAGGCGGACGGATGCCGAGAAAATAAACTCGATGCCTTGATATAAACTGCCTGCGGGTGGAAAGGAAGTGCGAAATGAATCGGGAAAAAAGGATCTCTGCATTAAGTGGAATGCTGTGGGTCGTGCTGGCGATTTTTCAGGTGATGACGATGCTGTTTTTGGCATATCGTGAGGAAACGGTTGATACAGTAGCGCTGCAATTTGCATGGATACTGCCTTCGGTATCACTGCTGCTATATCTGGTAGTCTGCAAGATGATGAAAGCGGACAGCATACTGCTTTTGACGATGCTGTTTCTTTGTTCAGTATCATTGGCGATACTGACCCGCAACGCCAGTTCGCTGGCGCACCATATCGATCAGGCGATCTTTATGGCGATTGGACTGGTGGTTATGCTGGCGGCAATGTGGGTGGCAAAAACCATAGAGCGCTGGAGCAATAAGGCGATATGGATTCTTTCAGCCATTGCGCTTGTGGCACTTCTGGCACCGCGAGCATTTGAGGATAACCATGGTGCCTATAACTGGATACCGCTGGGTCCCGTGTCTGTTCAGCCTTCGGAGTTTATCAAGGTGTTCCTGCCGATTATGCTGGCGCATTTTGCGGTAAAGCCGGGAAAAGGCGGCTGGCTCTATGTCGGATGCATTATTTCGGCAGTGTACTGTGGAATTCTGGCAGTTGTTCAGAAGGATCTGGGCGCAATGGTGATTTACTTTGTGGTGACGGTCTGCCTGTATTATACTGGCGGCGGCAGTGGTGCAATAAGCATCGGCGTACTCGGTGCAGCGGCAGTGCTGGCATGGATACTGTATAACATAGAACCTCGCGTGCAGGCGCGCGTTGAGGCATGGA
>CAZYQB010000219.1:0-4075 GCA_964649595.1 uncultured Oscillospiraceae bacterium
TATTGGAAGTAATGTAAGCGTGAGTTTGTAGGTAGTTTCTTTAACTTTGGGAAACTCCCTTTTCCCATTTGGATATCGTCTGTCGCACTACGTTCAGCCGACCAGCGGCTTCTTCCTGAGAATAGCCCCTTTGCTTTCGGAGAGTCTTGAGAGTTTCGTGAAGCATGAATATCAACTCCTTGGCGCTGTTTTATGCTCGAATGATAGCATAAAGCAGACGATTTGGGCAAGCAACGCGCGGCAACATCGGCGCAACGGGGCAAAACATTGCAAAAAAATCATGCCTTAGAGCAAAAATCTGTTAGGTAACTCATTGCGATGCGGTCATGTTTTTTGGAAAACATATGTCCGCCGCCTTCGATAATGTACATCTGAACTCTGCCACAGTGGGTGCTTTCATAAGCCTGCCGTGCCTTTTCTGAATAGCTGGAAGATACGATGCGGTCGGCGCTGCCGTGAACGATCAGCACATCTCCAAGATATGGCTTTATCTCCTCGAATGGATCGATGGGCAGCATATCGGTGACATACTGCCTGCCTATCCTCATCGGACCGCAGGAAATGATATCCGGCACATGATTCGGATCAAAGCGCGCCATCATCATTTTTCCGGCGCGTGCGTCATCGGGAATACACAGAGCAGGATAGAAAAGACTGAGCTTCCTGACAGGATATTTGTTTTTGGCGGCGGCAAGTGCACAGACGAAACCGCCCTGACTGCAGCCCATCAGAAGCAGCTCGTTTGAATCAGTATAGGGCAGTGCTTGTACATATTCGATAACTGCTTCCAGATCACGCACCTCGGTAAGCACTGACATATCGGCAGTCTTTCCGTCACTCTGACTTTTCATTACAGATCCGCCGCTGAAGTCGAAGCAGTAGGCGGCATAGCCCTGTTTTGCGAGCAGCAGGGCATAGTGTTTTACGGAATCCTGCCATGCCATGAAGCCATGACATACGATGGCAATGGGCAAATCGGTTCCCTCCGGACGGTATTCGGTGCCGCGCAGGGTCAGGTGATCGCGTCTGCATTCGAATGCGGAACTTTTGATCTCCGCGGGAATGGGGAGCTTTTTGAAGAAATTCAAACTTTTCATCTCACTTTATCGTTGTTTTGAAGAAGATTTTTTCGGTAAGCCGTTGTTTTGCCCATGCGGCATGACTGCGCACCATTTCAGATTCGCGGCATTCGATAAGCGGCTCGATGAGGGGCAGCAGATCGGTGCGGTCGAGATTTGCGGCGGCGATCAGTGCGCGTGCGGTCAGCCGCTGACGGCGAGCGTTGTTTTTGCCGAGAAAGGGAATCAGCGGTTTGTATTCCCCGCGCAGCAGGGCGGCGAGATCGAGCGCAGCGCGCAAAGAGGGATCGGATCTTATCGGCAGCACACGCGCATTTCGCGGGCAGACGCGTTGGCATAGATCACAGCCTAAAATGCTGCCGCCCAGATGAGCGCGCATCGCTTCGGGAAAGGCTTCTCCCTCCGTTTGGGCGCGCAGGCAGCGCGAAATGTCTACCCTTCCGGTGCCGTCGAGCGCGTGCGTGGGACAGGCGCTGACGCATAAACCGCACTTTGCGCAGAGGGAAGAGAGGGGTTTCTCGGAATTGTCGTGCGTTTCAATGGAAACATCAAGCGCAATGGCTTGCAGTGATACGCGCGTTCCATATTTCTTGACGGAGATCAGAGAGTTTCTGCCAAACTCTCCCAGTCCGCAGCGCACGGCAAGCGGCTTGATGTAGACAGGCGGCGAAGGCATCGTGCGGATGTGAAGGGTTTCTTCAATGCGCTGCGCAAGCAGTTTGGCACTTTCGTGAGCGCGGTTGGAGGTGAGATAGTAGGCATCCACATGAGCCTGTCCGTGTTCGATCTCAAACGGCTGATAGGGCATAGCCATGAGCATGATGCATTGTGCATCGGGCATGAGGGATTGTACTTCGCCCGACAATGCCTGAGCCTGCGGGTGGAGTTCGCCCTGCTGAATGACCGGTGTGATCCCTGCAAAGGCACATTCGGCAAACCCGGCTTCACGGGCGAGGGAAATAAGACGTTCTTTTAATGCGGTGTTCAATGAAAGGCACTCCTGTAAATAGGAATATAGGTCAGCACATTGTCAATGCGCGTACTTTCAAACAGCGTCGCATGGCTGATTTCAAAGGAGGTGGGCGGCACGCTGATCGGCGGAATTTCGGATCTTACCTGCCTGCCCAGCGTAATGTGAGGGCAGTATTTGCCTTCTTCGATGGGGAAACCTGCGTTTCTGAGGGCATGGGCGAGCTGCGACTGATATTCATACAGTGCATTGCATTTTTCCACGCCTGCCCACAGGATCGAGCCGTTTTTGAAAGTGCCCAAAGAGGACAGGGTGAGTGAAAATGGCGTGCAGTGGATATTGTACATCAATTGTTGAAGCACGCGGATGCGTTCAAGCGGCGTATTGCCTAAGAAGCAGAGCGTCAGGTGATATAGCTGCGGCGCGTACAGCTTGCCGCGCAGGTTTCTGTCTTTCAGTTCATCGCGAACATCAGAAAGCGCAGCGCGTGCGTGATCATCAAGTTCAAACCCTATAAAGAGACGGGCTGTGCCGATATTCATGGACAGACCTCCCGGAAAGAAGTTATATTCATTATACCACGGCTGCGGTAGCAGTGACAATCAGAGATTGTGCTTTTTGTCTCATCAGAGTATAATGGAGCAAAAGGGAATAATGAGGTGCGGATATGATTGAGCAGATCAGGAGATATATTCCATTCAACGAACAGGAAGAACAGGACAAAATCGAAATGCTTCACTGGCTTATGCAGGACGGAGATGTATATGTGCGTTCTTGCCGCGCGGCGCACATGACCGCGTCGGCATGGGTGGTAAGCAAAGACCGACAGTATGTGCTGATGGCGTATCACAATCTGTATCAGTCGTGGGCATGGCTGGGCGGTCATGCGGACGGCGAGAGGGATTTGCTTTCGGTTGCGCGGCGCGAGGCGACGGAGGAAAGCGGCGTGGAGCACATTCGCGCGGTGTCGGAGGAGATATTTTCGCTCGAGGTGCTTACCGTGGAAGGACATGAAAAGCGGGGAGCATATGTGCCGTCTCATCTGCATCTGAATGTGACGTATTTTTTTGAAGCGGACATGGACGAGCACACGCGCGCGAAGATCGATGAAAACAGCGCGGTAGGCTGGATTCATGTGGATGATCTGGAAAAAATGGTCAGTGAGCCGTGGATGATGCAGAGGATTTATTCAAAGCTGCGAACCAAAGCGGCGCAGATGTATGAATGATAAGGATGTTTTATCAATTGAATTTGTTGAGGAGTATCATAGTAAATGGACTTGCTAACAAAGGAGGAGGCGTATGAAAAAGAGAATTGTGGGGATCTGTATTGCGGTTGTACTGATGATGTGTTTTATTGGATTAGATTACTGGTTTGGTCTTGTTTATATAAACGGAGAAGTTAGCCTAAGTCAAGAATTTATCGATGAATTTGACCTGTCAAAGCTGGATTACCAAAAGGTGTATGAGTATGTCCGGGATAATGAAAAGTATTATCCTGTAGAATATACTGGACATTCCTGCAGGGTTGTTATACCTGAAACGGAAGATTATTTTATGTGTGAAACGTGGATTTGGGGATATGAAGTAGAAGAACCTTACTATGAGCTGAGATGGCATTTTACGTTGACTCCTTCAAGATTCAACTGGGAAGACAGCGTGTATTTTTACAACGCGCAAAGAAGTTTGTTTAAGTGTGATGTTCATATTTTTATGACCGGCGGAGAGACGGATATGTATGTGCACGGAAATAGCGTGCGGGAATGCCGAGAGAAGGCGGAAGCATATCTGTTGGAAATGTATCATGATTTGCTCAAATCCAACGAGCAGTAAATCTGTTATATGAAAAAGTAAAGTCCCGCCCGACGGCGCGATGCGGTCGGACGGGATAGATGTTTTGAAAAGGATTATCAGAAGAATCAGATGGCGGGAGCGTTTGCCAGCAGATATTCTTCTGCTTCGGGGCACCACAGGTTGTTGTTTGCGGCGCAGATTTCTGCAAGCTTCTTGAACAGCAGGTCGGTTTC
>CAZYQB010000220.1:0-4074 GCA_964649595.1 uncultured Oscillospiraceae bacterium
GCCTGAGCCGGGTGGTCCCACCATGATGATGTTATGACCGCCTGCCGCAGCGATCTCCAGCGCACGCTTGGCGCTTTTCTGACCCTTGACATATGAAAAGTCTACTGCAGGCTGACGCGCGCCCATGAGCGTCTGATACGCCACCTTCTCAAGCACCGGGATCTGCTCGCCGTTGGTCAGATGCTCAAAGGTCTGTCTGAGCGAGCTGACCGGAAATACGTCAATTCCCTCCACACATCTGACCTCCGCCGCATTATCCTCCGGCAGAAAGATGCGCTTTATACCCCGTTCACGGGCAGAGATGGTCATAGGCAGTGCGCCGCGCACCGATCTGACATCACCGTTGAGCGATAACTCGCCCAGCAGCGCCGTGCTTTGAAGCTTCTCAGGATCGATTCGCCCGGCTGCCGCCAAAATGCCGATGGCGATCGGCAGATCAAAGGCAGGACCTTCTTTTTTCTGATCCGCAGGTGCCAGATTGATGGTAAGTCTCCCTTCCGGAAACGGATAGCCGCTGTTTTTCAAAGCGGTTCTGACGCGCTCACGCGACTCTCGGACCGCCGCGTCCGGCAGTCCGACCAGTTCCACCTGTGCCAGCCCAGGCGACAGATTGACCTCCACACGCACTTCAAATCCCTCTATCCCGATCAAACCATAGCCAAGTACCACTGCCAGCACAGGTCTTTCCTCCGTTTCTTTGTCTGTTTGCAATACATTTGCTTTCAAAAGTTTCATTCTTAATGAGCAATATCATCAGCCCTATAGAGGTGGCACGGCGTTAGCCGTGACGAAAGAGGTTCGCAACTCATCCAGTTACCCAAATAAGTCCACTTCATGTAAAGGGGATACGAACTGCCTCAGTCACCTTTGGGGACAGCGCCCTCAGGGAGGCAACCTTTTGTCATCTCTTTCATTCCAATACTCTTTCTTAAACCGAGGACATCAAATTCTCCTCGGTTTAAGGAAGGATACTCGTTTTTCAGCCATGTGTGACGGCATCCTGCGAAACAAACCTTCGCAGGATGCCGCAAAATTTAGAAGTTATACCAATTGAACCATCTGAGATACATTGCAAAGCTGCGCGCCACCGGAGTGCCCGACATCAGCGGATAGAACGCAATGAACAGCACCAGCGCTGCAACCATCAGCACTACCAGCATGGGGATTCTCGCCGGGAAGTTCTTCTGCTTGAGCCAACGACTTACAAGCATGATGGCGATGATGATAAACGGCACGCTGGCAAAGTAGTGATAGATGAACATGGATCTGGGAACCAGCATCCACGGCACATACTGCGCCGCAAAGCCGATGGCTACATACAGGTAATTTCGGTCACTGCACAGTTCGGGTACATTTCCGACCTCAACTTCACCGCGGGTAATCTGCTTAGTCAGCCATCTGCTTGCGCGCAGAACGAATGGACCAAGCAGCTTGACAAGCACAAACACCATCGCTGCCGCGCCGCACCACCAAACCGCCGGGTTACCCATACAGGAGATGGACGAAACCACTCCGCTGGGCATAAACTCGGTACCGGAATAATACCACATGGGCTTTACGATCAGGGGCCACTCGTACCACGGAGAAGCAAAGGAATGCGTATCATTGGTCAGACCGCTGTGATAGTTGAACATACTCAGCTGAGCCTTCCACACGCTGCTGACCGACAGACCGCCCATGGGCTTCATGTACCAGTAGTAGGAGAAGTAGTAAATCAGCAGCGGAATGACAATGAAGAACACCACGCAGAAACCGCCGGTGATCCACAAATATTTCCAGAACTTCTCGCGCGCCTTCTGTTCCTCGGGTGAATCTCCGCCCGTTCTTACCGCAGAGCGATATTCCAGATAGCGCCGCAGAATCGTATAGAAGAACAGTACCGCAAGACCGACCGCCGCATAAATGCAGATCCACTTGCTGGCGATACCCAATCCCATCATGATGCCGCACAGACCCAGCGGGATGAGCGTTTTCTTGAAATCATCAGTATAGAAGTTCATCTGGCAGTATCTGAACATGAACAGATACATCAGCATGATGAAGAACACGCCGTAGGTATCAATGGTGGCAATTCGCGTCTGCGTGAAGTGCATACAGTCTACCGACAGCAGGAAGGTTGCGACTGCGGCATACTCGGTCTTTTTCAGCAGCTGCTTGACCAGCAGATACATCACCGGCAGCATCAGGCAGCCCAGCAGCGTGCCCATGAAGCGCCATCCAAACGGCGTCATGCCGAAAATCTGGATGCCCCACATAATCATGACCTTGCCCAGCGGCGGATGCGTAGTCTCATAGGGTCTGAGACCGTGCAGATGCTCGTAGGCAGTACGCGCATGATATATCTCATCGAAATAGGTACTGTTGTAGTAGGAAGGATACGCCGCGACCGTTTCCTGTTCGTCAGCAAGCAGCATAGGATTATTGGCACGCTCGCCGTCGCCGCCGTAACTCATGACCGATTCGATCGGCAGCGCTTCGCCGTCGGCATTGAGGAAGGCGAACTCATGCAGCACCAGTCCGGCGCGTTCGGCAGTAATGCGGATATATCGCGCCGTCTGCACGGGATAACCGCTTGCAAGGCGGGTAAAATCGCCACTTTCATTGCGCTCGACGGGCGTATACCACAGCCAGCGGAAGATCTCGCCCTGATTGTATATGGCAAGCTTCGGCTCAGTCCACTCCTCACCGTCCTCGGAAAAGGATACAGTGAAGGACGAATTGCAGATGCCGCCGTAGTAGGTCATGTTGAAATCCTGAACCTCGCCCAGATCGAATTCCACCGTTTCCCCACTTAAAGTGCTGGTCCATGCGGTCTGAGGTGCCAGCATAGAGCCGAGATTGGTAAATGCGACAACAGAGTAAACCGCCGTGATGACCGCCATGATGAGGTAATCAACCTTTCTCATGTGCAGCTTATGATCCTCGCGGATGATTTTCACCTGCTTAGGCTTGCGCACCACATTGACCTGTATATTCTTCGCATTTTCTTCATGCGCCGTCCTTTCGGCAAACGCCTTCAGCTCACGTTTTTCGCCGCGCACGCAGATGTCCCAGCCTGCCCATGCAACCACAAATGCACCGGCAATGTTGAGCAGTGCGGAAACATTGTTGATAAACGCCATATCAGATTGCAGATGCTCATTCTGCAGCACCAGCGCACCGTTTATGAACTGTCCTATGGTCAAAAGCAGCATACTCAGCAGCAGACGCCAGTCGCGGTCAATGATATAGGCAATCAACGCAAACGCCATTGCCGGATACAGATATCTCTCGTGCATCTTTGCACCGAATGCAAACACGATGCTCAGCATGACCGTGCAGGTTACAAACAAGCTGCTGCGCTTCTTGGATTTAATGTAGAGGAAGAACGAATATGCAAATGCCAGAGCGTACATTCCCCATGCCAAATAAGTCAGCCAACCTGCCGCATCCAGTCTCACCCAGTTCTTGCCTAGCATGGAATAGAGGTTGCAGGCATTGACCGTAATGTGCGGATAGGAGGAAAGCGTGCTGCCGTACAGATCAAACGCCCATGTGATGGGATTTGCATTCTGACCGAGTGCAAAGGGCGTAATGACCAGCAGCATAATGCCCAGCATCACGAAAATGCCCTTGAGAATTTCAACGAGAGATTTTTTGAAATCCTTCGTCCAACAGAGTTCACAGACAATCGCCAGCAGACCAATCGGACCGAACATGAGCGCCTGCGGCTTGGCAAGCACCGCAATGCCGTATACGCTCAGCGCCCCCACCCAGCGACCACGTACCGCCAAATACATGGAAACGATCAACAGCAGCGTCAAAACCGAGTCCACCTGACCCCATGCCGCGCTGTTTAGGATGGTCGCCGGATTCAAGAGATAGAGCAGTGCCAGCAGCACCGCCTTCCAATCACCCAGCTTCTTTGCAGCCAGCTTATAGATCATCAGTCCGATCAGGCAGTCACAAAGGATCGGCACCGACTTGAGCAGCAGCCATACTGCCGGAGAGTCGCTCGTCAGTCCCAACAGCTGACGAATACCGCCCAGCACGCCCAATACCATCATATATCCGGGAGGATAATCGCACCAGCCC
>CAZYQB010000221.1:0-4059 GCA_964649595.1 uncultured Oscillospiraceae bacterium
CGCGTCACGCGGATCAGTCCATCCACCTTGGTCTGAAGCTTAGTAAACATCGGAATGCCTCTGCGAGTGATGAAGGTC
This sequence comes from uncultured Oscillospiraceae bacterium, assembly GCA_964649595.1. GTDB lineage: Bacteria > Bacillota > Clostridia > Christensenellales > Aristaeellaceae > RGIG2066. Next base: position 79 of record CAZYQB010000221.1, read on the forward strand.
ACGGTGATGCCGATCATCGGAATCACCGTTGCAAGGATCATCGTCAGCGGCACGTCGAGCATCAGCGTCATAATAAGTCCACCCAGCAGCAATATAGGCGCACGCACGCCCATGCGCTGCAGCATACCGATCATGTGATGCACATTATAGGTATCGGTAGTAAGACGCGACACCAGCGAGGGCACGGTGATGCGGTCAATCTGCGCGCTGGAGAGATACGAGATCTTCTCAAAAAGCGAGTGACGCACACTCCGCGTCACATCGCGCGCCACAGCGGAAGCCTTTCGGTTGGCAGAAATATTACCCCCCACACAGATCAGCGAACACAGCAGCATTACGCCGCCGCACAGAAAAATATAGCCGACCCGCCCGGTGGGTGCCACCTCATCGATCATATAGGACAGCATCCACGGCAGAAACAGTTCCATGATCGTTCCCACAAACTTGATTGACAGTCCAACCACCATTCTGCCGTAATGCGGACGAACAAAATCGAGGATCCTTCTCATGTTATCTTTCTTCCCCTTCCTCGAAGTGATAGTTCTTTTCCAAATGTCTGCACGCATTGTCGGCAACGCGCTCAAGCAGCTCGCCCAGCTGCCGCTGCTCCTCCTCGCTGAAACCGTCGGTCACGATCTGATACCACTCTCTGCGCATTTGCCCGATGACCTCGAGCAGCGGCTGCGCGGTCTCTGTGGCATACAGGCGTTTTATGCGCCCGTCCTTCTTGTCCGGCTCGATGCGCACATAGCCCGCATCCGCCAGCCTTTTTACTGCACGCGTCGCCGTGCAGTTATCATAGTAGCCCATGCGCGAAAGCTCCGCCATGCTCACGCCCGGATATTTTGCGATCCGATGCATAAAAAACTGCTGCCCCGCGCCCAAATCAAACCGCCCCATTTTTTCATTAAAATGTGCATTGGTCATGCGCGTCATGGCGGCAATGTGCTTGAGTATGTGATGCGCCATTCTCCTTCTCCTTTCTCTCTTGACTATTCCCATTATACTCAAAACTATTTGCATACGCAAGCAGTTCATTGCGTTCGCAAGCAGTTTTCTGCATATTTATTCATTTCGTTTTATATCAGTCAAAACTTATGATCGTCTTTCCTCGTTTTCTCTCCTTGCCAAAGCATATCGCATCCTCTATAATAAAGTCATCCACTATATGCCGAAAGGAGCCTTTTCCATGTCCCTGCGCCATGATCTTTTCATCAAAACGCCTCATCCCTTTAACCCTTCCTGCCGCCCGGACGATCCCGCACCGCTGTTTCGCCGCCGTTTCACCCTGAATAAAGTTGTACCGACCACACTGCACATATGCGCGCTGGGCATAGGCTATTGCTTCATCAACGGCAAAAAAGCATTTGATGATCTATTCATTTCACCCTTCAGCGACTATGCCAAAACACTGTGGTATACCACCTACGATGTCACGCATCTGCTGCAGGAGGGCGAAAACATCATCTGTGTGATCTGCGGAAACGGATTTTACAACGAACCCTTCAAGACGCCATGGGATTTTGACGCCGCCACATGGCGCGATCAGCCCAAATTCGCGCTCGCGCTGACCTCCGAGCACAAAATGCTTCTCTCCAGTGATGAAAACTGGCTCTTCTCGCTCAATTCCCCCGTACGCTTCAATCACCTCAGAAGCGGAGAGACCTTCGATGCGCGCCTATACGATCCTTCATGGACGATGCTCGACTTCGACGATTCATCATGGCAGCACGCCGCCAAAGACCTCACACCCCCCGCGGGCAAATTTCGCTGCTGCCGCTGCGAGCCGATCCGCGAATGTGTCGTATATCCGAGTCTGTCCTTCGTGCAGACCGGGGAAAACAAATATGCATTTGACATCGGTCAGAATATTTCCGGCTATATCCGCCTAAAGGTCAGACAAAGTTCAGGTGACGAGCTCATCATCCGCTATGCCGAGCAGCTTTATGAGGACAACTCCCTCAAGCTCAACAATATGCCGCGCCACTATCCTGAAACGCCGTTTCAAACTGATCGCTTCATCTGCGACGGAAGGGATCACGTTTGGTCACCGCACTTTGCATATCACGGCTTTCGGTATATCGAAATCGAAGGCTTGAAAAATCCTTCTGCGGAGGCGGTCAGCGGCGTATTCGTGCATCAGAATGTAAAGACGCGCTCCACGTTCAGATGCTCCGACGAAACGCTCAATACGCTGTTCCGCATGGGACAATTCGCCACCCTGTCAAATCTGTTTTATATGCCCACCGACTGTCCCACCCGAGAAAAGCTGGGCTGGATGAACGACGCGCAGGCGTCCGCTGAACAGATGCTGACCGATTTCGAGGTCGAGCGCGTATTTGAAAAATGGATACAGGACATATTCGATGCCATGCGCGAGGACGGCGCACTGCCGGGCATCGTGCCTACTGCCGGATGGGGCTTTCACTGGGGCAACGGCCCGGTTTCGGACGGCGCACTGTTTGAAATTCCCTACCGCGTATATCTGCATACCGGAAAGAGCGATCTGCTCATCAAGGCGCTGCCCTATTTCAGAAGATATCTCAATTATCTCAAAACGCAGGAGGATCGTGCCGATCATCAGCTTCCCATTGGTCTGGACGACTGGGCACGTCCCAATCAGGCAGATGGAAACGGCACACCGATTAAGCTCATTAACTCGGTGCTGCGCATCAAGTTTCTCCGAATTGCTGCACTCGCCGCACGACTCGCAGGCGATCTGGTAGAAAGCATGAATCTGAACGAAGAAGCGCTCTGCCGCACGGAAGATTATAAAGAGCAGTGGCTCAACATAGACGGAACCTGCAAATCCGACTTTATGAGCGCGACTGCCCTGACCATCTGCCACAATCTGTATGATTCCGACCGCCTCGCACCGCTTGCCGAGCAGCTCAAGCATCAGATCGAGGAACACGACTTCCACCACAACTGCGGCATGGTGGGGCTGCGCGCGCTGTATGAGGCACTCAATAAATGCGGCTTGGAGGAATATGCATACCGTATCATTACCGCAAAGGGACGTCCGGGCTATCTTGAATGGCTTGACGGCGGCGCAACCACACTGTGGGAAAAGTGGAACGACCGCGAATCGAAGAACCACCATATGTACTCCGATTTCATGTCGTGGTTGATAAAAACTCCGGGCGGCATTGACCACACCGACGGCGGAGAGGGCTTCACTCGCGTGAAGATCGCACCGCGCTTTTTGCGCGCCCTTGACTGGTGCTGCGTCTCGCAGCATACCGCACGCGGCAAAGTGTCAGTAGAATGGACACGCAGCGACGATACGGTCAGTCTGATATTCACCATCCCCGAAGGCATCACTGCTGAGTTTAACGGCAGCGAATACTTTGCCGGGGAATACTGCTTCGTGCTAAGCGCATAGTACATATACCAAAAGTAGAAAACAGGGAGGAGCGTTTCTGCTCTTCCCCGTTTTGATTGCATGTAGTTCGATTTACTTTGCGAAATCGACAGCGCGGGTCTCGCGAATAACGCTGACCTTGATCTGTCCCGGATACTCCATTTCGTTTTCGATGCGCTTGGCAACTTCCTTTGCCAGGATGAGAGTGCCTGCATCGTTGACGTCCTCGGGCTTGACCATGATGCGTACCTCGCGACCGGACTGGATCGCGAAAGACTTTTCAACGCCCTCGAAGGAGTTGGATATCTCCTCGAGCTTCTCAAGACGCTTGATATAGTTCTCGATAGACTCGCGGCGTGCACCCGGACGTGCTGCGGAAATAGCATCCGCTGCCTGTACCAGCACGGCTTCCACCGTGGTGGGCTCTACGTCGTTATGGTGTGCCATGATGCAGTGGATGACCGCTTCAGACTCATGGAACTTCTTGACCAGTTCGGCACCGATGGTAACGTGGGTACCCTCAACCTCGTGGTCAACTGCCTTACCGATATCATGCAGCAGACCGGCACGCTTTGCCAGTTGTACGTCTGCGCCCAGCTCCGCCGCCATCATGCCGG
>CAZYQB010000222.1:0-4059 GCA_964649595.1 uncultured Oscillospiraceae bacterium
CAGTAGATCGATATAAAACGGTGCAAACGGAAAAACCGCTTTCATCTCATCCTTGATGAGGTAAAGGCGGTTTTGTATTTGGAATTAAGTACAGCGAGGGTATCTTTTTTGAAATCTGCATACAAATAAAGATGGAATGAAGAAAATATGAATCGGGAGAAAAGGCATGGGCAGATATTTCGGTACGGACGGATTTCGGGGAGAGGCTAACATCAGTCTGACCTGTGAACACGCCTATCAAATCGGCAGGTTTTTGGGATGGTATTTTTCATCCTCGTTGGTGAGCGAAAAATCAGCAGAGCATCGGGTCAAAATCGTCATCGGCAAAGACACGCGGCGCTCAAGCTATATGTTTGAATATTCGATCGCCGCAGGAATTACGGCATCAGGCGCAGATGCGTATATACTTCATGTGACGACCACGCCGAGCGTGTCCTTTGTGACGCGAGTGGATGATTTTGACTGCGGCGTGATGATCTCCGCATCGCACAACGCCTATCAGGATAACGGCATCAAGATCGTAAACGGAAGCGGGGAAAAGATCGATGATGAAATGATCCGTCTGCTGGAGGCGTATCTGGATAGAAATTTGAGTGTATTGGGAATTTCGGGAGAGGATCTTCCGCTTGCCGCAGGGGAAAGCATCGGCTCGATCATAGATTATGCTGCAGGGCGGAATCGCTATGTGGGGCATCTGATATCGCTTGCGGCACATTCCTTTCGGGATTTGCGCATCGCCCTGGACTGTGCCAACGGAAGTGCGTGGATGATTGCACGGAATGTATTTGAAGCGCTGGGAGCAAAGGTGTATGTCATTGGCGATCAGCCCAACGGTGTAAATATCAATGATTCATGCGGTTCCACACATATTGAAGCACTCGCACAGTTGGTCAAGGAGCAAGAACTTGACGCAGGCTTTGCATTCGATGGAGACGCCGACAGATGCATTGCAGTAGATGAGCACGGCGAGGTGGTAAACGGCGACCACATATTGTTTATACTGGCGCGGCGGCTGCGTGACAAGGATGCGCTTGAAGGCAACACCGCTGTTGCTACCGTGATGTCGAATATCGGGCTGAAGTGTGCGCTTGAAAAGGAAGGGATCGAGCTGATACAAACTGCCGTAGGCGACCGATATATATATGAAGCAATGACCAAATGTGGTTATCAGGTAGGCGGCGAACAGTCGGGACATATTATATTGAAGAAATACGCTGTCACCGGCGATGGCATTTTGACTGCGATCAAGCTGACAGAGGAAATGCTGGATCGCAAGCAGCCGCTTTCAAAACTTGCGGCACCCGTGGTGATGTTTCCGCAGTATCAGAGGAATATTCGCGTGAAAAATAAAAATCGAGTTATACATGATGAAGCAGTATGCCGCCGCACGAAAGAAATTGAGGAAGAACTGCGTGGCTGCGGAAGGATACTGCTGCGCAAAAGTGGCACCGAGCCGATGATCCGTGTCATGGTGGAAGGCGAAGAAATGGTACTCTGCAGACGATATGTGGATGAGATGATCGATTTGATCGAGCAAAGAGGACTTTGTGAATAGGGGTCATGATGATGAAATTTCTGAGATCCGATGCGGAGATTCAAGTGCTGTATGATCTTTCGCGTACCATCGCCGAGCCGCTTCTGCAAAACGCAGTGTATCCGTGGGATGTGCTGTCGGATATCGGTAAGTTTATTCTGGAAATAGGGGAAACGCTTTCGGCAGAGCAGTATGAGCATCCAAGCGAGACAATCTGGATCGCGAGAGATGCCAAGATTGCTGCATCGGCATCGATTGAAGGTCCTTCGATCATATCCAGCGGCGCAGAGCTTCGGCAGGGTGCGTTTATGCGCGGCAATGTGATCGTAGGAAAAGGTGCGGTTGTGGGGAACTCCACTGAGCTAAAAAACTGCATATTGTTTGACGGCGCTCAGGTGCCGCATTTCAACTATGCAGGGGACTCCATATTAGGCTATAGGGCACATATGGGCGCAGGCGCGATCACCTCAAATGTGAAGAGTGATCGCACAAATCCGGTGATTCGTTGCTCGGACGGAGATGTTCTGGTCGGGCGAAGAAAGTGCGGCGCATTTGTGGGAGATTTTGCGGAGATCGGCTGTGGCAGCGTGCTTAATCCTGGAACGGTGATCGGCAGGCGCAGCAGTGTATATCCGCTGTCGTCAGTGCGCGGATGCATTCCACCTGACTGCATCTGTAAGGGCGATCGGGGAATATTTCCGAAAAAATGCTGACACAAGGCACCCGTTTCATCCGGAAGAGATGCTCTGAATGAAACGGGCGCAGATCGACAGTATGATCTGAGATTTATTACAGCGAATAAATGTCAGTGAATTTTTCCTTGAGGTATTCTATATAGAAAGAGGCATCGAATTTGCCGCCGAAGGCATTTTCCATCAGCACACCGGGCGTATGCATACTACCGTGCTGCCAGATATGCTCGCCCAACCATTGACGAACGGGCGTGAGATTGCCTCTCTCCACCTCACCGTATACGTCGATCGATTCTTCCATCTTTTTGAGCAGCTGTGCGCCGTAGGCAGAGCCAAGCGCATAGGAAGGGAAATAGCCGAACATACCGCCTGACCAATGAGTATCCTGCAGCACGCCGTTTTTATTGTCCGGCACATCGACGCCGAGATATTCCTTGTACAGTCGATTCCATTCGGCGGGCAGTCCGGCGGCGGTGATTTTTTCATCGAACAGTGCCTTTTCCAGCTCATAGCGTATCATGATGTGCTGACAATAGGTAAGCTCATCGGCTTCGGTTCTTATCAGCGACGGATGGCTTTCGTTGAGTGTACGGTAGAGCGCTTCATCGTCTGCATTCTGCAGCTCGGGGAAAAGCTCGCGCAGCTTGGGTGCGATGAGCTTTACGAACGCACGGCTGCGCCCGATAATGTTTTCAAAGAATCGGGATTGACTTTCATGAACCGCCATCGATACGCCGCCGCCCAAACAGGTGTAAGCAAATTCATCCTTCACGCCCATATCATACATACCGTGACCGGCTTCGTGAATCACGCTGTACATGGAGGAGGCCGGGTTGTTTTCGTAGTAGTGGGTGGTGATGCGGCAGTCGTACTTGGTAAATCCGGTGGTGAAGGGATGCTCAGTCTCGCCGAGGACGCAGTGCGCGCGGTCAACGCCCAGCACATCCATCAGATATTCAGACAGCACGCGCTGCTTTTCGACCGGGGCATGAAAGCGCAGAAGGGATACATCCGGCTTGTTTTCCGAAGCACATACCTTTTGAATCAGCTCCGTCAGATGCTCGCGCAGTGCAGCGAAGAATTCATCGCAGGTTTTGCGGTCCAAGCCTTCTTCATAGCTGTCCAGACAATATTCGTATGCGTCCATATCCGGCTTTACATAGGCGGCGAACCGCTTGTTGGCGGCTACCAAGCGATCGATATAAGGAGCGAACGAAGCGTAATCATTTTGATTTTTCGCCCGCTGCCATACATCCTCCGCTTCATTGGTCAACCGCTGATAGGCTACATATTCTTCTACGGGAATTTTACGCAGTTCGGTGAGTGACTTGCGCAGCAGAAAAACCATGCGGCGATGCGCTTCATCCAGCTCATCGCGCTGCGCCCACAGGCTGTCGAGCAGTTCTTCGGTTTTCTTGCCGGTGCTCAGCTCATAGCTGGCTTCACTCAAGATAGCGAGGCTTTCGCCGCGGTTTGCCGCCGAACCAGAGGGAGCAGCGGTGGAGCCGTCGTAATAAATCAGTCCGATGGCGTGTTCATATGCCGCCATTTTGCGCTGAAGTGCGTCCAGTGCGCAGAGGGATTGCTGCAAATTCATAAACAACCGCCTTTCTTTTGATGTAATAATCAAATGTGAATTGATAAAATATGTTCCTGTTTATTATACAACATCGATGCGGGAGGATGCAACGAAAAAATAAAACGCCAAGGGATGAGTCTTTACAGAAGAAAGTAGATTTGGTACAATATGTTAAGAAACGGGCGAAGTGAACGCTTTCTTCAAACTAACACGGCACGAGGAGTGAGGGAATATGAAGCTGAAAATTATGTCCT
>CAZYQB010000223.1:0-4034 GCA_964649595.1 uncultured Oscillospiraceae bacterium
TAGGGCTATGCCCGCATAGGAAAAACCACCGGCTACGCCGGTGGATGATTATTGTATATTTTGGAAAATTTCTCATTCGCATATGAACGAAAAACAGACTTTGCCGCGTCTATTCTTGCGAAAACAAACCAGCGCGCGAGTTTGTTGGAAAGGAGGAATGAGAATGAATGATATGCGAATCGAGGAGCTCATCGATCTGCATGGCGGCTATATACTGCGGCTTTGTCTGATGTATCTGGGAGATCGTCATCTGGCAGAGGACGCATTTCAGGAAACCTTTATCAAGGCATGGAAGAATTGGGACGGATTTCGGGGAGAGAGCAGCGTGAGAACATGGCTTACGCACATTGCAATCAATACCTGCCGGGATGTGCTTAGAAGCGGCTGGTTTCGCACGATGCGAAAAAGCGTGCCGGTGGATCAGTTGTTTGATCTATCAGCGCCTCAGGTGCCGCAGGAAGATACCGCTGTGCGCGATGCCGTGCTGCGCCTGCCGGGACTGTATCGGGAGGTAGTACTGCTCTACTACGATCAGGAGATGAAAATCCGGGAGATTGCAGATCTTCTGGGTATTCCGAAAAACTCTGTATCCACCAGACTGCGACGAGCAAGGGCGCTGCTCAGAAATCAATTGAAAGGAGAGATCGAGGAATGAAAAAATCGGAATTTGTTTCAAGACTCCAGCAGCAGACCGCCGACGTTCATGTTTCTGAGCAGCTTCGTATGAAAACGATCGAAGCGATTTATGCAAAGGAGGCACAAACCATGAAGCGGAAGTTCGGAAGAAGGCTGGCGGCTGCAGCGCTGGCAATAGTAATGAGTATTTTGATGTGCGGCGCAGCAGTTGCTGCCGTGAAAGGAATGGGTATTCTCGATTTTTTCTCAAGAACGCCCAACGCCTATGTGCCGGAGGATGCGGATGGCTATATCCAAAAGGAGAACATACTGTTTGACAATGAGCTGCTGACGGCAGAAATTCAGGAGATTTATTATGACGGGCTTCAGTCGCAGATCATCGTTCATATCGAGTCCAAGGATGAGAAGATTATGCTGCTGGGCGGTGGTGTAGCCGATGATGAAATCTGGGCAAACATGAATCTGTTCAATGAGAGCTTTGACAAAAGTGATAGGCGCACCGTATGGGAGGTTTATCAGCAAGGCGGCTACACGGCAGCATACCGCATTAGAATCGATGTGGAAGGCGATGACGGACCGCACAGCAGCAATTACGAGCATACGCTCAATGAGGATGGCACATTGAGTATCGTGCATCTTGCGGAGTATTCCGAGGACAAAACCGAACGGGAAGTAAAGCTGACTGTAAACATCATTCCCATGTTTAAGGGGGAGGAGCAGCTTCATGTCACGCAGGATCAGGCTGCTGCACTGGAATGCCCGCTTATGCTGAACTCTGCGGCGGCGCAGAAGGAAATCTATGTAAGCAGCGAGAAAGCGCAGTTTCCGTCGGTGGGCGTGCAGGTGGATCAGCTGCGCATAGAGGTCAAGCCGCTGGAGCTGTATGTTTCGGTATACTACTCGGTAACGGATGAAGAAGCTTTCGATCGAATGCTGTATGAGGACGGCGAAGCGATCGGAGAGATCAATCTGTACACAAATTTTGAACTGATTGATCCCGAAAGCACCGCCGTTCAGCCTTGGGATCAGCGGCTCAGCGCCGGTGTGACCGGACAGGACAGCACGGCGCAGCTCAGCGCGGACGATGAGCTGCCGCAGCGATTTGTTGAGTATTTCAGCATTGGAAAAAATGAGCTGCATGATGAATACACCCTGCGCGTATTTGAATGGGCATCGAAGGAGCGCTTTGAAAGCGTCACGCTGAAGATGCGTCCGGCATCGCAGGAGGATTTGGCAGAAGAATAAGACCGATTACTCAATTGCTCAGAAAAGCGCCCCGATTCCGTGATGGAGTCGGGGCGCGATTGTATAAAGAAGCCGCCGTCCGGCATATGACCGAACGGCGGTTGATGGGATCATGTAAGATCGAAGGATCAGAGCGTGGGCGGATCGCATTCTCTGCAGGGCTTGAAGCCGGGATTCAGTGCCCAGCTCAGCGGCACATCTGCGGCGCTGCGCATACCGGAGCAGTTCTTCTTGGTATGATAGTTGGCACCGCCCAGTGAGCAGTAGACCATGTACTCGTCGGGGTCGTCTACTTCACTTGCTGCGGGAGCGCCGCACTTGGTGCAGGGGGTGTACTGGGGACTGAGCGCCCATGCCAGAGTAACGGGACCTGCGTACTTCATATCAGAGCAGTACTGGTAGCTGTGGTAGTAGCGACCGGTCAGCGTGCAGTAGACGGTGATCTTAGAAGCATCCGTTTCTTCTTCAACAGGAGCGTCGTTATCGCCATCCAGGCAAGTGGGGCAGGGAGACTGACCGCGCAGCTCAGCAGTATCGACCGTGACCAGCGTTGCACCTCTCATACCGCTGCAGGTGGAATTGGAATGGTAGTGATCACCGTCTTCGGTGGCATATACGCTGCCGATACAGGTGGGGCAGGGCTTCTGACCACGGGCAATTGCCGTTGCTTCGGAAACCTTATCAGGATTTTCCATGCGCTGGCAGTTGCTTACACGATGGTACCAGGTGCCGCCTACGCAGGAGTAGTAGTACAGGCTGCTGTCGCTGTCATCTTCACCGGGCTTAGGAGTTGCAGTGGGCGCAGGCGTTGCAGTGGGTTTGGGCGTCGCAGTTGCGGCAGCTGTGCCGCCGATGCATTTCGGGCAGGCGGTCTTGCCGCTTTTCTCTGCTTCAAGGATGGTCATATGCTTGGCGCCCGCCATGCCCATGCAGGTCTTGTCCTTGTGATACCAAGTGCCGTCGTCCGTGCCGTATACGCTGCCCAGACAGGTGGGGCAGGGCGTCTGACCGCGTGCCTCAGCATCTTCTTCGGTGATCTTGGTAGCGTTTGCCATGCCGCGGCAGTTGGACTTGGTGTGGTAATTTTCGCCCTTGGCGGTCGCCCAATAGTAGGTGACGCTAGTGTTGGTAGTGCCGGTAGTAGTGCCGGTAGTAGTGCCGATGCAACGTTCGCAGGGCGTCTGATTGCGGGCGTTAATCATTGCCAGTGTGACAATGGTAGCGCCGTTCATGCCTCGGCAGGTGGAATTGGAGTGGTAGTTTTCACCGTTGGGCGTAGAGTAGTAAATGCCGGAGGTACCGATACATTTCGAGCAAGCGGTCTGACCGCGCTCAATGATCTGCTCAGCGGTGACCTCGGTAGCACCCACCATACCTCGGCAGGTCTGGTTCGAGTGGAAGTTTTCACCGTTTAAGGTGGAATAGTACTTAGTGGTGGTGGTCGGCACAGTGACCGTGCTGCCCGTAGTTCCACCGGGCGTGACTTCTACCACGCTGCCGCCGGTAGTGGTGGTGCCGATACAGGTGGTACAGGGGGTCTTACCGCGAGCGATGGCGGTAGCTTCAGTGATGCGCACGGCGTTTCTCATACCGCGGCAATTGGAAACGAGGTGATAGTTTTCGCCATTGGTGGTTGCCCAGTACTTGGCATTGGTGCTTACGCCGTCCAGACAGGTGGGGCAGGGCTTGAGACCGTTGTTTTCGGCAGCAGCAGCGGTGCCCTTAATGGCGTTTTTCATGCCGGTGCAGGTTGCAGTGGTGTGGTAATAGGTGCCGCCATTGGGATTGTAGTAGTAGACCTGATCGGTGGTGGTGCCGGTGTTGTTGTTCGTGGTGGTACCGGTAGTGCCCACGGAGGCGCCGTCTATGCAGGTGGTGCAGGCGGTCTTGCCGGCGGCGATCGCCTTCTCGATGGTGGTCAGGTAGGCATTTTTCATGCTGCGGCAGGAGGAGTTGGAGTGGTAATTAGAACCGCCGTCGGTCATGTAAACGGAGCCGATGCAGGTTTCGCAGGGCGTCTGACTGCGGGCCAGCGCTTCGGCAAGGGTGACGACCTGAGCGTTGGTCATGCCGCGACAGTTGGGCTCAACGTGGTAGTTGCTTCCGTTGGGCGTGGAGTAGTACTGACCGCTGGGCAGCGGAGTTGCCGTCGC
>CAZYQB010000224.1:0-4029 GCA_964649595.1 uncultured Oscillospiraceae bacterium
TATCCAGTCCTCAATCTGCACACTTACGGTCTCATCGTTTGTCGAGAGCACTTCGCTCATCTCAACTTCGATTACAAAATTTCTGCTGCTTGAAGTATACTCATTTCTATCACTAACGAGTATCGCTTCATCAAACAACCCACTGGTATCCGTGATCTTTATCACATCATCACTCTGGACAGTGATCGTCACCATCGCAGGCAGAATTTCAAATGCACATCTTTCAGATTCCGTTTTTTGATAATTTCCGTTAGAATCCCAGACAGCCTGAACAGTATAGCTTCCTGCATCTACAGGCGGAGATGTCATTTCGATATTTGATTCATCAAAGTACACATATCGATCAGGCTCACTATCTGCATATAATGGATGTGCATCACTTCCAGCACATTCTCCATCATATACCCAATTCTCAATGCTTATTTCAATATTCTCGATCTGTTTCGCTTGAATCTCATATGTCAATTCCGTATTGCCAGTGTAATTTCCGATTCCATAAACCTGTATTGTAATCAAACCTGCCGATGTCAGATCCTGTGTTTCTTTGCCTGATCTTAAATACTCGGTCTTATAATCCCTTCCTTCTTTCATATCTATACTTGCACCGCGGCTGTCTCTGAATCTGATCTGGATATCATGTTCTTCTCCATCATAGATACCACTATTCGTTTGCAGTTCCACGCCCATCCCATAATAATATCCCGGCAGTTCCTCTGCAGATGCATCCGCATACACCATCTCATCGATCTGATCTTTTACGTCGCTCCACAGAGGGTCATTTTTATCAATGCTCTGCGGAAAAACGATCAATATGCCTTCACTTTTAGTAATATCATAATTCTCTTGCTTATCAGCAAAAGCTCCTGAAATATCAATCGTATTTCGACTTACCCCTACGCCTTCCTGGCTGCCGCAAGCCGTCACATCACCACTGTAATAGTTAATAATATCCTTTGTGCCGTCGACGCGTTGATCGTTGATAAGTCTACCATCCACTAGCTTTTCCTGAGCACCATAAACAATACAATCAGATACGCTCATCAAAGTAATCTGCTTTTTATTGATTACAACACTGGAAGGTTCCCATTCAACACTCACGTCAAAATTCGAGTCTATATCTTTTATGAAATCAAATTGTCCTTTGTCGTGTTCGACAGCATACTCTCCTGCGTTTTCCGCTGAAATCTTTACAGAGCTTTTCCACTGCTTATGCTCCGTGATTTTTGATATGTCAAATAATCCGCTTGCATCCTCCAACAGTTCAATCTTGTATTCTGCCTGAATCATTTGCTGTCTGTCGTTATATTCAATGGTCTCGTCGGTCTGTTCCGCCCATATTTTTATACGGACCGGCGCCGGTGAGATTCTGATTACAGCTCTCGCATAACCATCTTCTGTTTCGACTTTATTTCCTTCTTCATCAACAAACTCTATAGTGCAACCTTCTTTTTCTGCACGGACATAAAATGCCTGCTCGCCTACATCACTAAGTTGAGGCAAACCTTCATTCCACACAATCTGAGAATCTGCTGTCTCATTTGCCTCCGCATCACTGTAGAAAAAGTTAATTTCTTCTATGCTCGCTGTATTGAACGTATGCATCCGACCGTCATAAATACCGTCATAATCGTCAATTAAAAGCTGTATGCTCTGTTCATTGATCTCTATCTTTTGCTCTTCCGACTGAATTTCCTGTTCTTTATGATGACGAAGCATAATTGTAAGTTCACTGTATTCCGGTGCACAAAGATACCCATTAAACGCAAATGAATATCTTTCCTCATCGATTTTAGTTTGTTCATCTGGTATGCAGACTTCACCATTGATTACAAATTCCCAGTCTTCAAACTGCGCATTACCCTCCGCTACATATACCGTTCCGGAAAGCTTTATTCCGCCTGCTTGTCTGGTAACCTGCTGCTCAGTCAATTCAATGATCGGCACAACGATCTCATTAGGAATATTCTCTGCGATCATATTCTTATACACATACTCAGCAGTTCCCACTTCTTTTCCACGATAGATCAGTCTGACCGTTACTTTTGCAGTTCCTTCCGGTATCTCGCCAATGTTATAGTTGTAAGTTCCAATCAAACTGATATTCGGCGCTTTGTCACATACATCAGATTCGAGAACTTTTCCATTCTCGTCTTGAAATTCATAGTGTATCCAAAGATGCTGCTGAATCAGTTCAGATATCCCGTCTACCTTGAACGTCATAGCAACACTGATCTCATCCACACGGTTTATTTCAAAATTCCACAGATCCTTCGTTTCCTCTACCGTGGGAACAGGATCATCCGCCACATGAAAAACGATTTCTCTATCCGTATTCTCCGGGCTGCCCTGCACAAATCCACACCAGAGATATATCACACTTGTATCGCCGTTCGCGGTTGTTATGGTGCCTACGATCCGAATATACTTATCATCCTCTGGAGATTCGATCCGGCACATCTGATCTTCCCCCACTGTGATCGCGCTGTATTTTTTTCCGACCTTTGCCACATCAACGCTGACGTCTCCATATTGTGCTGCAACTTCGGAAAGATCCAGTATCAGATAAGGTTCATCATTCTCCGTTTGCTTGTTATCCATCACCTCACTATAATACAGCAATACCCTTGGAACATCTCCTTGATAGCCGCCATATACGCCTGCCCAAAGCGAATTTTTCTCTTTATCCTCAATCAGCAGATATTTTTCTACTCCGTTCACATCCAAGGAGTATTCCCCTTTGCTCGCTGCTCGTGCTCTTTCAGGATAAGAATCCGGCGGAACTATCGCATAAATGCAAACCGGTGCTCCATAATAATCGGATATTTTCGCAACGTCAAGCAGCAATGTGCTTTCATCGGGATCTGTCTCTAAAATAGCATAGTTCAGCGACTCTTCTTGATATTGCGCATCGCTTTCTGTTGAAAAACGTACTTCCTCAGTTTGTTCGTCGGTCAATGACATTATCGCTGACTCCTCAGCCAGAGATTTGATGTCCGGCAAAAATACAAACAGCATAATTGCCAGACTCATTACCAGCGTGCAAAATCGCTTCATACGCTTCCTCCTTCATCTATCTCAAATTCATTGTGAATAAAATGCCGGCAGACCACCTCAGCGGACTGCCGGCATAAATATACTATTTAGTCGGTCAGTTCAAAGCGGAACGTCAACGTAGTTTTGCCAATAAGAACACTATCTCCGCTGGCGATCTTGATCCGTTCGCGCTGAGTAATCGACTGACGATTCAACTTTGTACCATTCGTTGATCCCAGATCCATAATGTATACAGCTTCTCCATCATATGTAATCATCAAATGCTTGCTTGATACCGTCGCATCATCAAGTACTATGTCCGCAATGCTTTCTCTGCCGATCGTCAGCTCGTTATCACATTCAATGTACAACGCGCGTGACTCTTTCGGCTGATTCTTGCGAACTTCTTCCATTGTGATATCAACACACTTGATTTCTTCCTCAATGCGCTGAGTACCGCTGCCCGTCTCATCATCATCCAGACGCACAGTGCCGCTGCTTTCCGTTTCAGAATCGATTCTCATCGTTCCGCTAACTTTTTTATCGACATTTTTTTCGCTGTCGGCAGACTGGGAATCCTCCGTATTATCATCGGAGATGAAATCAGAATCTTTTCCATCCGTCGATCCTTTGCGAATGGTTGCATCCGGATCATCCACTCGTGTGGTCTTGCCTGCAGCTTCATTTCCGTCGTGCGAAAAACTCCAGTCTGTGCTATGGGAAGATTCTGCTACGACTTCATGCCTCTTCTTGCGCGCTGTCAGCACAATTACCAATACAACAATCAAGATCACTATCAATGCAACGGCACCCATTATATACCACAATGTACCGTTATCTATCACAGCCTGCAGTATGTTATCAGTATGCTCCGATACCGAATCATTCTCCGTAGAAACAGGCTGAGGTACCGCCGAGCTTTGTGCAACAACATATGCAGTCGGCGGCGGCGTTACAACCGCACGCGGCGTCGGGCTGGGCGTAGACGTAGGAACA
>CAZYQB010000225.1:0-1798 GCA_964649595.1 uncultured Oscillospiraceae bacterium
TGCTTCCGTTGGGCGTGGAGTAGTACTGACCGCTGGGCAGCGGAGTTGCCGTCGCCTTGGTGGTCGTTTCGGTCGGGAAGCAGGTGGGGCAGGCGGTCTGGCGGCGGTTGAGTGCGATAGCCAGCGTTACGCGTGCTGCACCGGACATATTGGTACAGTTCTGGTCATTATGGTACCAGGTTCCGCCTTCCTTAGACCATACATACTCGGGAGCGCTGGTAGTGGTAACGGCAATATCGCCTACATTACCGGTCTGGGGCGTTGCGCTGGGCGTCGGAGAAGGAGTGGGTGTTGCCACGTTCTGCGAAATCGCCGTGGGCGAGGGAGAAACGGTGGGCGTTGTGGAGGCAGAGACCGCAATAGTAGGCGTGGAGGTGCCCGTCGGCGGCATCTGGATATCCTCACCGCCGCGGCGGAAGAAGGAGAACAGCCAGAACAGCAGGATGATGAACCACAGCAGGGAGGCGGCCGAGATCACCGAACGGGTCACGATCTCGAAGCGATTGTTGCGCCACAGCAGCCAAATGCCAAGCGGCGGCAGCAATACCAGAGCCACCCACATCAAAATGGGATTGTCGAGCAGCGTTTCGGGCTGCTGATCTTCGTCCTCATACTCCTCATCGTCGTCCTCAGAGGCGTAGTATTCACTGTCGGAATTGTGATATGCGGGTGCAGCGTATCCATCGCCGCTGCGGTCATCATATTCTTCGTCGTACTCGTTTTCGTAGTCGTATTCGTAGTCGTCTGCCGCTTCGGCGTCATAGTGATCGTCATACTCGCCATTTGCCGCCGCATTTCTTTCGGCAAGCTTCTCGCTCAGCGAGACCCACGGATATTTGTAGCGGCGGATCTCACCGGTGTTCATATTTTTGGTGGCGATGCCCTTGTCGGATACGTTTACCATGAAATCGCCAAGATTAAATGTCTTTCCCCTGGCCATATAATCAATCTCCTTTGCAATGAGTAGCTCAGTGAAGTTATAGTTCGACAAATTTCTGACTTTTACAATAGGATACAACAAAAAGCCGGTTTAGTCAATCGCGCAGGTCAAAAAAAGTGATGTATATTAGTTAATATTATTTGACGTATGTGAAGGCGTATATGCAGCTGTTTCGAAAATATTCCCAAAGTACTGTTACTTAGATGCATGAAAAGGCAATTTTGATGCATCTAACCAGATAATTAACATTTATTTAGGGAGCATTGAAGAGATTTTATCAGTCAAAGCAGGTGCAGGGATGCGTGTTTTGTGTTATACTAATAAACATGGCATACAGCCGTATATGATGATAACAGCCGGAGGGGGAAACGAAAGTGCCGGAAAGAGATAATGAGAGAAGCAGCAGATATAATGAATATGGATATGGGAGTAGTACAGGGAGATATGAAAACGGTGCGCCGCAGAGCCGCCCATCTGCTCGTATTCCGAACAATAACCAGAGCGTATCGTCAAATCGTCCGGTAAATCGCCCAAGTGGAGCCGCATCGCAGAGACCTGTGCAGGGCGGCAGATCTGCAGGCAGTTCCGGAGCGAGCCGTCCGGCAGGAGCACGTCCTGCGGGCAGTCGCCCAAGCGGAGCCGCATCGCAGAGACCTGTGCAGGGCGGCAGATTTGCAGGCAGTTCCGGAGCGAGCCGTCCGGCAGGAGCACGTCCTGCGGGCAGTCGCCCAAGCGGAGCCGCATCGCAGAGACCTGCGCAGGGCGGCAGATCTGCAGGCAGTTCCGGAGCGAGCCGTCCGGCGGGAGCACGTCCTGCGGGCAGTCGCCCAAGCGGAGCCGCATCGCAGAGACCTGCGC
>CAZYQB010000225.1:1898-4023 GCA_964649595.1 uncultured Oscillospiraceae bacterium
CCTGCGGGCAGTCGCCCAAGCGGAGCCGCATCGCAGAGACCTGCGCAGGGCGGCATGAGTCGTTCGCCGCAGGGTGCGCGCCGCAATCCGCAAAGTTCTTATTATAATGCACCTCGCAATGGCGGCAGCGGTGAGGTGCCGTCGTTTATTCGCATTACCTGCGGCGTGTTGTCGGTAGTGCTGCTGATATTGATCTGTCTGGCAGTGACCAAGGCGATTAGATCCAGCCAGCCGCGTCCGACCATTACCGTAACCACGCAGCAGCCGGATTCTTTGAACGGAGTGCTGCAGATCGAGACGCCCGATCCTTCGGATGAGCTGTCGAATGAGCCCTCTGCCACCATTGCTCCGATCCTGCCGGACAATACGACCAGTCAGAACACCACGACCAATACCGGTTCCCGCACGGCGACCATTCGTGCCGTGGGTGATATCATCATTGATAAGCAGATGCTGGAAAATGCGGAGATCGGCAATGAGGTATATGATTTCTCGCCGCTGTTTGAGTTGGCGAAGGGAGTTTTGTCCGATGCCGACTGGACACTGATTAACATTGATGCTTCGCTGCGCAGAGGTGTATACGGCTATTCGGGTTATCCCACTTTCTGTACGCCGCCTTCCATATTGGGTGTGCTGAAAGATTGCGGTGTGGATATGCTGACGATGTGCAACAACCATGCGCTCGACAGGTATTTTGACGGACTCAAGGAAAGCCTTGACCTGGTAGATGCGGCGGGACTGGCACACGTCGGTGCATACCGCACACAGGAAGAATACGATACGCCCGAGGTATACGACATCAACGGGATCAAGGTGGGTATGCTCAACTACACGCAGTATACCAACGGCATGGCGGAAAAGAGCGACGAGGCAGCTACGATCTATGGTATGCGTTTGATGAAAAACGCGGATTATGCCGGAGATATCGCTGCTCTCAAGGAAGCCGGTGCAGAATTTGTCATTGCTATTATGCATTGGGGCGAGGAATATAAGCGCCAACCGGAATCCTCCACTGAAACGGTAGCGAAGAAGCTGGTCGCAGCCGGTGCCGATTTGATCATCGGTGGACATCCGCACGTTGTACAGCCTGCCGAGTATATTACTGCCACCGATGCAAACGGAAATACCCGTACCGCGCTGTGCATCTACTCCATCGGTAACTTTCTGTCTGAACATCGCCACGAAAACGCGGCATATACCGACAACGGCGTGATCTTTGAATTTACGCTTCAGGAAAACGATCAGGGTCAGATCGAGCTGGTCGATCCCAACTGTATCCCGGTGTATATGTGGCAGATCGATATGGGCGGCGATGAATATGACTATCGCATCGTGCCTACCGGCGAGTATCTGAATGCACCTCCCTCCGGCATGAGTGAGTATCAGTATGAGCGCATGAAGGAGAGCTGGAATGAAATAGTAGAGCTGTTCTCCGGAGTGCTTTCGGTAAATGCAAGCTGATAAAGTGCTGACATGAACCAACATCCCGCTGCATAGGCTGTAACCGAGGAGGGGACGGTCTGTGCGGTGGGATTATGTTTATGAGGGAGAGAATCTGAGCGAGTTGTCTGTGCGGCTGCAGGTGCCTGCGTGTATGCTCATGCGTGCCAACCGCATCTATAGTGAGGCATGGCTGCTGCCTGGAAGGCAGATCATGGTGCCTGAGAAGGATTTCTGCTGGTGGGATCAGGGGATCTGTCCGGTGAAGGCAATGAGCAGTACGGCAAAGCGGCAGAAGGAATAAAGGATTCAGCGAGGACGATATGAACGAAGAAAACACAAATACGGAATTTGAAGATGCGCTGCTTGCATGGCATGATCGAAACGCGCGTGATCTTGCATGGTGCGCAGAGACGGACCCTTACAAAATCTGGATCTCCGAGATCATGCTTCAGCAGACGCGCACTGAAACGGTATCAGGATATTACCGGGCGTTTTTAGAGGATTTTCCCGATGTATCGGCGCTTGCTGCTGCCCCGCAGGAGCAAGTGTTCAAGCGCTGGGAAGGACTGGGATATTATTCACGCGCCCGGAATCTGCACAAAGCGGCGCAGATGATCGAGCGTGAATACGGAGCAAAGCTGCCCGACACGGCGGCAGAACTATTGAAGCTGCCCGGCATCGG
>CAZYQB010000226.1:0-4018 GCA_964649595.1 uncultured Oscillospiraceae bacterium
ACCAACTTCGGCAACATGACTCCCCAGCAGGGCTACAAGACCCAGACCATCCTGACGCTGGTCATGGGCATTGCCTCCATTATCGGCATCTTCCTGCTGTCCCTGATCTTCTAATACACGTCCTTTTCGCGCGCAAGGGCAGGGTGGCTCAAAACCATCCTGCCCTTTTTCGTGGATTTTTCCTCAAATTTATGCAAAGGAGTCTGCTTCATATGAATAAACTGCTCAGAACTCACGCCGACGCCATCATAGCCTCCTCCATCAATGCCGTAAAGCCCGATGAAGCCGTTGCCCGCGCGCTGAACGGTCAGAAATTCTCCGGTCGCGTCGTGCTGGTTGCAGCCGGCAAGGCTGCATGGCAGATGGCAAAGGCTGCACATGACTGTCTGGGTGCACGCATCGATGCCGGTGTGGTCGTTACCAAATACGATCACGTCATGGGACCGATCGCCAACTTCGACTGCCGCGAAGCCGGTCATCCCGTTCCCGATGAAAATTCCTATTCCGGCACGCAGGCGGCGCTCGATCTTGTATCCGGTCTGACCGCAGAGGACACCGTACTCTTCTTGCTCTCCGGCGGCGGCAGCGCACTGTTTGAAAAGCCGTTGGTAGAAGGCAAAGTGCTTCAGGATGTGACCAGCCAGCTGCTGGCTTGCGGTGCGGACATCGTAGAGATCAACACCATCCGCAAGCGTCTCTCCGGCGTCAAGGGCGGACGTTTCGCTCAATTGTGCGCTCCGGCTCATGTATTCTCCATCGTCTTATCCGACATTCTGGGCGATCCGCTGGATATGATCGCTTCGGGTCCCGCTTATCCGGACAGCAGCACTTGCGCTCAGGCAATTGCTATTGCCGAAAAGTACAATCTGCGCCTGACCGACGAAGTAAAAGAGCTGCTCACCAGGGAAACCCCTAAGGAGCTGACCAACGTCACCACGCAGATCACCGGCTCCGTGCGCGAGCTGTGCACCGCAGCGGCAACCGCCTGCCGCGAGCTAGGCTACGAGCCGATCCTGCTGACCGATCAATTGTGCTGTCAGGCGAAGGAAGCCGGTTCCTTCCTCGCTTCCGTGCTCAAGACCCATGCTTTAGGCGGCAAGAACCTCGCCTTCCTTGCCGGCGGCGAAACGGTCGTTCACCTGACCGGAAAGGGCAAAGGCGGACGCAATCAGGAGTTAGCGCTTGCCGCCGCCGTAGGAATGGCAGGCAGCGACACGATGGCTGTGTTCAGCGTAGGCAGCGACGGCACCGACGGTCCCACCGACGCTGCAGGCGGCTACTGCGACGGCGATACCGTCAAGGAACTGCGTGCACACGGTCTGGAAGTTTTCGATGTTCTCAAGAACAACGATGCCTACAATGCCCTCAAAAAGATTGACGGTCTGGTATTCACCGGTCCCACCGGCACCAACGTAAACGACGTTGCCGTAGCTCTGCTGCGCGGCGTAAAGTAATCTATATTTCTTCTCCTACCGGCTGATAAAAAAGCACGCTGCTCTCCCATACTATCAGGCGGGCGGCGTGCTTTCGTTATGCGCTGTGTGGATCTATCAGTTTTCGCTCGGAACATTCTCTTGCTCATCGAGCGCAGCAGTTTCGCTGTCTTTGATGGAGTATACCGATGCGTAGCCGACCGGAACACCGACAGGCAGCCCCTTGCACAGCTCACCGGCAGCGGTGATGAGCATCTCGGAGATGCGGCGGCGAGCGTCGGTCAGGCTGCTCGATGCGGCAAGACGATTCTTACGAACCTCTTCCTCCGATTCCGCCAAACGGCGCGAAGCCTCGTCCATAATCTTTCCGGCGGTGTTGTGCGCATCGGTGATGATCTCGGAAGCAGTAAAGCGTGCATCGGCAACGATTGCGTCTCGATCCCGATTCCATTTGTCTACGGCAGATTGCATCTGCGCCACTTCCCGATCCTTTGCTTCGAGCTGCGCATCGATGTACTGCTGCTTGGCTTCCATTTCTGCAGCGTGTGCCTGAGCCTGCTGCTGTGTCTCCTCCCGGGCTGCGGCTGCTTCCGCCTGAGAGGTCTCCAGCGCTTCTCGAACTGCTGTCAGCTCATTGACCTTAATATCCAGCGCAGCCTGCGTCTGCTCCAGCAGCGTATCTTTTTCCGAGATCAGCTCATCCTTACGAACGATGTCCAGATTTTTCTGGGCAATCATTTCGTTGGCAGCAGTCAGCTCACCGTCGATGGTATCCAGTTCACTGCGCAGGTTGTTCATCTGCTCTGTCCAATCTGCGTCATTGCGCTTCATGCGGCGCTTATCCACCAGCAGGACGATCAGTGCCGATACGCCGATCAGAACGAGTGCTGCGATCACTGCAATCGGCACCAGCGCCTGCGCCGCTTCAGGATTTTGAGCAAGCCATGTCATAAACTCATTCATACTGTAATTTCCTCCTCAATATAGACTTCGTGTATCAGTATAGCATACTTTAAGAATAAAAACAATTTTATCACTACCCTCTCGTCAACCTTTAACCCATTTGTGCGTTTAATGTCAGAACAGCAGTAACAATATGTGTTAAAATGTGGTTGATTTTTAAAAAGGAGTTTCTGATATATGCTGATCCGTTTTTCCCATCTGATTCCGTTGGCTTTGGAGCAGTTTTTTAAAGCCATCATCATTTTTGCCGCTTTGGGTTCGATCTTTTTTGTGATCGGCGAAATGCTTCCGCGCAAAAACTTCGACTACAATGCATTCCCTTTTCATCCGTTCAAGTGGGAGAAAAATGGGCAGATTTATCTCAAAATAGGTATTCAGAAGTGGAAGGATCGCCTGCCGGACATGAGCAAACACGTCAAGACCATGTTTGCCAAGTCGATCGTCTCTCCGCGCAACCCGGAATATACCCATCGTCTGATCCTTGAGACCTGTGTTGCAGAGCTGATCCACGATGTGCTGATCCTGCTTAGCCCGATCTTTAAGCAGTACATGACGGGCATTTACGGAGATATCGCGGCGCTGCTCTATGTGCTGGGCAACCTGCCGTTTATAATGATTCAGCGCTACAACCGTCCTCGCCTTGTTTTGCTGATGCAGCGTCAGATCGAAGCACAGCGAAAGATGCAGGCAGACAGCAAAACAGCCTCGAAAGTTCAAAACTGCTCTGAACTTTAAAAGCTCTCGATCAGTCAAATTGATGTTCTAAGAAGTTTGACCGCCGTAAAGGCATATAATACGAGAGAAAAGAGGAGTTGTGCTTATGCAAATTATATTGATTATCTGCAACATCATCTGTATATTGTTCGGCATCTACTTCGCCTACACTTCCGCCGCCGGTCTGCTCAAAAAGCGTAAACATTCCCTTCATACACCGCCGACGCGCCGCATCGCCGCCATCATCGCCGCACGAAACGAGGAGGAGGTCATCCCCCATCTGATCGACTCGCTGCTCAGGCAGAATTATCCGCGCGAACTGTTCGATGTCTACGTTGTTCCCAATAACTGTACCGATTACACCGAGGATGCTGCCCGCGCTGCCGGTGCCCAAATTATTCACTGCACCACACCCGTTCACTCCAAAGCGGACGCGCTGCGCTGCGCATTCGATCATCTCACGCAGCTTAAAACGCCTTACGATGCCTACTGCATATTCGATGCGGACAATCTTGTGCATCCTTTGTTTTTCCAAGCAGTCAACGACATACGCTCACAGGGATATCATGCTGCGCAGGGCTACCGCGACAGCAAAAATCCGTATGACAATTGGATCTCGGGCAGTATGTCCGCGTTTTACTGGTTCATGAGCCGTTTCTACAACGAAAGCCGCGCACGTTTGGGAATGTCCGCCGCATTCAGCGGCACCGGCTTTATGGTCAGCGATGAGCTGATCCGCGACATGGGCTTCAACACGACAACACTCTGCGAAGATCTTGAATTTTCCGCACTGTGCGCTCTCAGAGGCGTAAAGATCGGCTGGATGCCTGATGCGCGCATCTATGACGAGCAACCCGGTACCTTCCGCGATTCGGTAAAGCAGCGCAGAAGATGGTCCGCAGGTACGC
>CAZYQB010000227.1:0-3970 GCA_964649595.1 uncultured Oscillospiraceae bacterium
GCTGACCAGTATAAAGCCCAGCCGGGATTTGAAGTTTTCTCGCTTCATATTAAAGAAGCCTCCCCCTTTGAAAAATACCTATAATATATTAGTCTGATTTGCGATCAATTGCAAGAGGTTATTTCTGTACAGTAAGAAAAAATGGCGGTATAGTGCAGAAGATGTGTTTTTGATTTCGGATAAATATAAAATCTGGTGGCAAATTTATATGCATTGTGATATACTCAAGGAGATGCCAAATTTGCAAAAAGGATGAGAAACACATGAGTTGGAATATATGTTTTCGCGGCAGAACCGAAGTTTCACGGTTTGCTTTGGAGCTGATTCGATCTGCCGTCCGCGAATATGAACATTATGATCCGGTCATCTCCGACGACATTCCGCTGGGCGAAGAGGATGACATCATCATGTTGGTCTGTCGAAATGGCAACAACTGCCAGAATAAGGAGCTGGACGTGATCTCCGGTGCAAAGATCCCGTCGGGAGAGGGTTATCTGGTCAAGTTTAGAGATCATCCCTACAACTGGGGAAGGAGCATGATCCTCATCACCTCCGAGACCGAGCAGGGGCTGCTTTACGGCTGCGTGGATTTCGTGAACAAGTATCTGCCCAAGGCGGCGCAGGCGCATCAGCATAATCCCCAGCATTACTATTTTTTTGATCCCTTCAAGGAGGGCTTTGCAGAAACGGTCTATATCTCCCAGCCGTCGATTGCAGAACGCGGTCTGTGGACATGGGGTCATGTGATCTATGATTATAAAAAGTATCTCGATCATATGGCGCTGTGCAAGCTCAATACCGTTACCATCTGGAACGACTTCACACCGCTTAATGCAAAGGAAGTATATGAATACGCCCATTCTCGCGGTATCCGGGTGATCTGGGGGTTATCGCTCAACTGGAACGAAAAAGAGGATATCGCCTCCGAAGAGTCGCTTGAGAAATGGACGGATATCGCGCTTGAGAGGTGCAGGGGACTGTATGGCGAGCAAATTGCCGACGGCATCTATGTTCAGACCTTTACCGAAACGACGCAGGATCATATCGGCAGCGCATCTATCGCGGAGAACGCGGCAAAATGGACGAACGCTGTGTATCGAGCAGTTTCGGCAGAGATCCCGCAGATCGATTTTCGACTGGGACTGCACGCCACCTCCGTTATAAATAGACTGGATGCGATCGAAAAGATCGATCCTGCGGTGCGCATCATCTGGGAGGACGGCGGACAGTTTCCGTATAACTATGTTCCTGAAACCGATATCCCCGGCTTTGCGGATGCCATGAGCACCACAAAACAGATCGCACATCTGCGCGCGGGCAAAAACACGGGTGCAACGCTCAAGGGCTTGTGCTGTCTGGACTGGCTTGTATTTAAGCATATGAGTGATCCTATGAACATCGGCTGCGCAGACAGGGCGCAGATTGACGCAATCATGAAGGACAGAGAGCGCATTTGGCGCTATGTGCAGAGCTTTTGGATAGTCAATGCGGAAGCCTGCAGGGAGGTAGTCGCTGAATTCAAACAGGCATCCAATGGCGGCTGCAGCCTATGCGCACTGGTAGAGGACGGGATGTTTGACGTGAAGCTGTGGTATCCGGTTGCGCTGTGCGCCGAGATCATGTGGAATTGTGATGCACCTGTTTCGGAGCTGATTCGGGACACCGCGCAGCGTCCGTGTGTGACATTTGCATAGAGGTGCATATCGATGAGAAAACTGAACTTCAAGTTTCTGAAGGATCTTAGACTTGGCAACGAAGGATTTTATCTGATCGTATGCGTGTTCTACGGTCTGGGCACGAATTTTCTGGCAGAGGGCTATGTACAGGCATATCTGATGGAGCTGAATATGGATGTCAGGCAGATCGGCTTGTACGGCACGGTGGGTTATGTCGCATCGCTGGCGGCGTATCTGCTGTTCAACTTCTTCAAGCCCAAGGGAGGCAGCTATTTAAAGCCTATGTTTTTTGCTGCGCTGTGTCTGATCTTGTTTCCGCTGATGCTGCTGCTGGCGGGCATTGCGCCGCGACTGGTGCTGATGACCATCGCAGGAAATGCAATATATCAGTTCATGCTGGGCTTTAGAGCCTCCTGCGATTATTCAGTGGTGCCCACGCTCTTTCCGCGCTCTCACTACGGTGCACTTAGCAGCAAATGCGGCATGATCGGCAGCGGACTTGCTGCACTTGTGAGCATAATAACCGCTTCTTTGGTATCGGGCGGCAACGCACTTAGCGGTTATATGACCATTTTCATCGCTGCAGCCGCTTCAATGGCAATTTCTGCCTTTGCCATGAAGGGCTATAAGCCGCATAACGACGGCGATCTTGTCAGGCGGATGGAACATAACTCAAGCAGGCTGACATGGAAAACGATATGGATACTGATGCCGCATCTGCTGCGCGGCATCGCAAACGGCGGATTTTATTACTTTGTGGTAGTGTCGCTTGAGAAAGTCGCGCTCACGCCGACGCTCAGCTCGTTGATCGTGACCGTGGGCGTACTGGGCGCGATGGCAGGCTGTTTCGCTTTTATGAAGCTGGAAAAGAGACTCACCACCGGTTGGATCACTTTGATTGGATGCGTTTTGTGTGGTCTGTGCGCGGTGCTGACCGCACTCAATTCGCTGCCGCTGTTGTTTTTTGTGCTGTACTTTGGCTATATGGCGTTTAAGAATATGGTGGATTATGCCATCCCTGCAGGTGTGATGTATTCCACGCCCGTCGAGCAGCTGCCGTTTATCTCCTCTATGCGGATGCTTATGACCAGCGGCGGCGTGACGGTGTTCATTCAGGTCTTTTCGCATATGCTTGCCGTCGCTGCGTCGTGGACGGTTATGCTCATCAGCGCAGCGGTATTTGCAGCCGCAGGACTGATTTTTAAGATCCAGTATACCGATGCGCTCAAGGCGTGATCGAATAAAATGGGAGGAATAAATCTATGAAAACTCTACTGCTTCAGGGAGACTCCATTACCGATGCCGGACGAAGCCGCGAAAACAATTCACTGCGCGGCATAGGTTATCCCAATCTGGTGGCAAGTGAGCTGATGTACGACTATCCCGGTCAGCTCAACATCATCAACCGCGGCATCAGCGGAAACCGTGTGGTGGATCTGTATGCGCGCATCAAGGCAGATTTTATTGCGCTCAAGCCCGATTATCTGTCCATACTCATCGGTGTAAATGATGTGTGGCATGAGTTTGGCGCAGTACCTAACGGTGTGGCGGATGACAAGTATCGCCGTGTATATGCTATGCTGATCGAGGAGATCAAAGAGGCGCTGCCCGATGTGAAGATATATATTCTGGAGCCGTTTTCGCTCAAGGGACGCGGCAATGAAGCCTATTGGGAGGAGTTTGACCGCGAAGTGCGCAAGCGCGCCGCCTCCGCCAAGTGGATCGCCGAGAAGTACGGTCTGACCTTTGTGCCGCTGCAGAACCGCTTTGACGAGATGTGCAGCGTGTGCCCTGCCGAGTATTGGCTTTCCGACGGCGTGCATCCCAATGAAGCAGGTCATGAGCTCATTGCCCGCGCGCTGCTCAAGGAGATCAAAAAGGATCTGTAATGATCTCCCTGCATACAAGGAACTGCAGCCTGTCAAAGAAGATCGTAACAGAGATCTTTTTTTGGCAGGCTGCTACTTTTCAATTTCAATGCTGTTTTCCAATAGGAAGGCTTCCGGATAATTGTCGATTTTTTGCCCCGATTTTCTCAAAGTCATTTCGTTGCCAAGCGTCTGTTCAGGCACTATAATGGAATTCATAAAGACAAACATCAAAGGAGAACAGACGATGGCAGAATATACACGGGAGGATCAGATCCATCTGGAGCGAATGCTTGCGCTGATAAATGACGATACTGCCGAATGGATGCAGAAGAAAAACCGCGAATTTATGCGCTTGATGGCATATTATCGCTGTGCGCTGATGGAGATCGAAACCAAATTCAACGTGCTGAATCAAGAGTATTC
>CAZYQB010000228.1:0-3941 GCA_964649595.1 uncultured Oscillospiraceae bacterium
GCGTCTTAGTGAATGCGGGCGGATCGAGGATGACCAGATCAAATTTCTCCTTGGCATCGGTCAGCTCGCGCAGATGATCGAAGCAGTTGTGTACCTCAAACTTTGCCACGTCGTCCAGAGAGTTGATGCGTGCATTTTCGCGGCAGACCTCGACGGCTTCCTCGGAAATATCCACGCCCAGCACGCTTTTTGCACCAAATTTGGCGGCGTGCAGCGAGAACGAGCCGTTATGGCAGAAGCAGTCGAGAACTCTTGCATTTCGGCAGAAGGGCTCGATGGCGGCGCGGTTTTCCTTCTGATCGAGGAAGAAGCCGGTTTTTTGACCGTTCTTTACGTCCACCAGAAACTTGATGCCGTTTTCTTTCATCTCTACGCGGTCGGGAATGATGCCGAAGATGCGCCCGGTGGTCTGCTCCAGACCTTCAAGGCGGCGCACGGGCACATCAGAGCGCTCATAGATGCCGCGCGGGCGCACGATATCCACCAACAGGCGCGCAATGGTACTCTTCCACTTTTCAACGCCCAGACAGAGCGATTGCATGACCAGCACATCCTCAAACTTATCCACGATCAGACCGGGGATAAAATCGCTCTCGGAGAAGATCAGGCGGCAGCTCATCGGGTCGCACAGCAGCTTTCTGTACTCCCATGCGGCGCGCACGCGCTTTGCCCAGAACTCCTCATTGATCGGCTCGTCATGGGTGGTGAGCATACGCAGTGCGATCTGCGACTTGGGATTGTAGAACGCCTTTCCCAGGAAGGTGCCGCGCCAGCTTGCAACGTCCACCACGTCGCCGTTTTCAAACTCGCCCTCGACCTTTTCGATATCGGACAGGAACACCCACGGGTGCCCCGAATGCACTCTTGATTCACGGGTCTTTCTCAAAAATACTTTTGCCATCGGATCCCTCCACACGTTTATTCATATGCTTCAAGGGTATTTTATTGTATTTCCGCCGCTGCGTCAAGGACGGATCGACCGGCATTCCATGTAATATCTTTTATCGGTCGCCTCGCCCATCGAAAACGCCTTTCTCGGCAGTGCACCGCCGGTGCGAATTTCGTCAAAGAGCGTATATTTGTCCATGGCGTTGAGCAGTATGCCTACCGTGCGCTGGCGCTGCGCAAGCGTGCGCGCGGCTTCCTCACCGTGAATATAGTCGATAGATGCTTCTCTGTGTGCCTTGAGCCACTGATCGAGGAAGTCCTGCAGCACGGCAAGCGGCAGCGGATGCGAGCAGTTTTCAATGCGGTAGTGGCGTGTCACAAAGCCGGTGGTAAAGCGCAGCATCGCACGCTCTTCATTGCACAGGGTAAGCTGCATCCCTCTCTCGTGCAGCCATGCGCTGAGATCGCGCGAGAGGCGGCTGATCTGTGTGTTGAACATCACTCGATGAATCGGTTCAAATCTGAGCGCGTCGTCGTGCAGATTCACGATCTCAGCAAGCGCAAACCGCGCGGGATGATTCTTGCGTTCCTCCTCGCAAAGCGTTTCACGGAGCTCCAGCCAGTATTTTCGGGCGCTTGCAAGGGAGTGGTTGCCGTCGCCCACCGCAAACAGCAGTCCGTCTGCACCGGCGTACAATCCTTCAAGAGCGCTTAGCAGTCTCTCCGGACGATCGATCTTCCAGCCACGCACATGACCGCCGCCGAGCATCAGCTCAACATCGTACAGCAGCTCGAAATTCTCTCTGTCGGCATATACCGGCTCGATGAGCGTGTGGTTCGGGTCGTCGGCGAGCAGCATGACGTGAGTCGTTTCCAACGGCGCCTCTCTGCGAATATCAACTCTGGGCGGTATGCGTTCGATTACCGTGCCCTCGGTGGCATGAATGAGCGCGTGAGAATCTTCCTCAAAATCGTACGCCTCCAAATCTACCGCAGCGATCAGCCCCAGACGCTTTCCGCCGCTGCTGTCGTCTCCGAGCGTGCGTTCGACCAGTATCATGCCGTTTACTGTCCGGGTCAGTACGTTCTGCCGATAATCGCGCATGGCAGCGCTGATGAGGCTGATCCTTGCATCGCCCTGTGAAAGCCATGCCTCGGGATGGATGATATGCAGCGTGGAGGGCACGTCGAACACGCGCGAGCGCACCATGTCCCAGTATTCGCTCTGGGAGGTGAACTGGTCGCAGGCGATCACTGCCCATTTGGACAGATCGATGCCCTCCGGCAGCAGCACCTGCGGCACTGCAAGACCGTATTTCCGGAATTCATCATTCAATTCAGTCATAATTCATCACCTTCAGGAGATGACCGCGTTGTGCGTTCCTCCATTTCCTTTTCTTGAATATTTTCTGATCTGTTGGCTCGGCAGCCCATTTATTCAAATGCACTCTTTCAGTCTGATATGCCTTCTTCGGGAATTTCCGTTTTCTGCGAAAGCTCCTTTCGCCACACGGTCAGCATAAACGTCGTAAAGCACGCCGCAGAGCCTACCAAGTCGGACACGATCTCTGCATAGAACACGCCGTTTACGCCCACGAGAGGCGGCAGTATGAACGTAAGCGGCACCACGATGACTGCTTTTCTTAAAAGCGAGAAGAAGGTCGCCTGCTTTGCCTTTCCGAGTGCCACGAAGCTGTACTGACCGGTCATCTGCATCCACATGGCAAAAAATGCCGCAAAATACAGCCTGATGGACGGTATGCCCACCTCAAGCAGCGCGGCATCCTGATTGAATATGCGAATGAGCAGCCCCGGAAATGATTCTGCAATGGCGCAGGCAAACGCAGCATATGCCATAGATATGCACGCCATGAACTTAATACCGCTTTTGACGCGATCATATCGCTTTGCACCATAGTTGTAGCCGACGACCGGCTGCATACCCTCAGACATACCGTGCATGGGCATCATGATGACCTGACGCACCGAGTTGATGACGGTCATTGCCGTAACGTACATATCGCCGCCGAACATGGTCAGGTCGCCGAACACCTTGAGCTGATAGTTGCAGGCAAGCTGTACGGCGCTTTCCGTCACCTTCATGGTAAAGCTCGAGAATCCTACGCTCAAAATCCGCTTCATGATGGCAAAATCCGGCTTCATGGTGGATAAGCGCAGCTTGAGAATGCACTTTTTGCCGGTGAGGAAAATGATGGTGTATGCCGCGCTCAGCCCTTGCGCAATGACTGTCGCCCATGCTGCGCCCTTTACGCCCATGTCCAGACCGTATATAAAAATCGGGTCAAGGATGATGTTTGCCGCCGCGCCGATTGCTACCGTCACCATGCCGCGCTTGGTAAAGCCCTGTGCGTTGATATAGGGATTCAATCCCAGTGAAATCATCACAAACAGCGTGCCCAGCAGATATATGGTCAGATAGTCGTTTGCATAGGGGAAGTTTTCAGGGCTTGCCTTGAGTGCCCACAATATTGGCTCCTTGAACAAAAGTCCCAGCACCATGCTCACCGTGCCGAAGAAAATCAGCAGCACGAAGGAGTTGCCCATGATGCGCTCGGCTTTTTCATCGTCTCTTTCGCCGCGCGCAATCGAGCACAGCGGCGCGCCGCCGTTTCCTGCCAGCGCAGCAAATGCCGAGATCATGGTGATGATCGGGAAGGTCAGACCCATGCCGCCCAGCACCGTGGTGCCGATATCGGGCATATTGCCGATGTACATACGATCGACCACGTTGTAGAGCACATTGACCATCTGCGCCAGAATCAGAGGCAGCGACAAGCGGATGATCGTTTTTTTCAGATCGCCTTTGGAAAAATCATTTTTTTGCTGCATACTCATCTCTCCTGACTTTATATTTATTCATAGATACATCTCGTTTCAGTTCATTATAACAGCCTTTTGTTACGAAAAGGGACGCATTGCTCCCGCAATACGTCCCTTTTTGAAAATATTTTTTAGTTTAGGTTATGGGTTTTTTATTTCTTAACTCAGTTTTCTGCTCGTTCGATCAGACGATGCCCTGGGCCAGCATGGCA
>CAZYQB010000229.1:0-3904 GCA_964649595.1 uncultured Oscillospiraceae bacterium
TGATGGACAGGAACGGATGAACCTTGAACTTGGAGATCGCCACGATCATGAGAATGACCGCCACTATGAAGGCGATAATGAGTGGAAGACCTGTCATTGAAGAACCCCTCCTCTTTTGTTTTATTTTTGTGCTGCCGAAAGTGAAATGCGCGCTCATTTCCACGAAGGCAGCAAAAAATACATAAGAACATACATCGACAAGCAGATGTGAAGAAATTATGTTGAAAAGATGGAACTTCACACAGATTACACATAGATTATACAATATCTTTTCTAAAAAAGCAAGGGCTTTGGCAAAGTTCGATGGATCAATAAATTTTTATATTTGTCGCAAAAAGGAAATAAAAATGCCTCCCGACAGATCAAAGTCGGGAGGCAGGCGAAACGGAGGTAAATTACGGAGCGCTAAGTACAGCTTCGAATTTACTCAGGTCATGACGCGGATTATTGTTCTTTTCATAGACTGCATAGAGTACATCCAACAGGTCGGCAGGATTTTCGACTGCATATTCGTGCAGTGCAGCGAGTTTCTGATCAAACTCGGCTTCATCCATCTTCCATTCCTTGAGGTACTTGCTCATTCCTGCAGTCTCCAGCTTTGCAACGATGTCATCGATCGATTGCAGAACTACGGTGGAGAGCGAGGTGGAGAAATACTTGTTCATGGTTGCGTTGTCGAACTCGTAGGTAACCATGATGTAGTAGAGCATCTTGACGGGGCGTTCCTGTGCATATTCGATCAAAATATCCATTTCATTGTCGAAGTTATCACGGGTGAATCCCCAGCGCTCCAGATGCTGATCGATCTCCGGCAGCAACTCCTGATAGAAGTTGTCGATGATGGCAAGCACCTTTTCTGCCGTCCACGAACTGAGCATCAGTTCATCGAAGCGATAGAGGAACTTATCGCGGATGGAATCATTGTTCATCAAAGCGACAAACAGACGGTTGTCGGTCTTGTATTCGGAGCCTGCACCGCGCGGATCGAGCCAGCGGCGCATGGAGTTGGTATCGGTGGTATAGCCCCAGTCGGTGTCAAACAGTATCCATCTCCATTTACCGTCCTCATTAACGGAGCGATAGCGCTTGACATTGAGTAGGTCAGGATTGCCGACGTATATCTGCACGGCAACATAATCAAGGTAGTTGTCGATATCGATCAGCTCGGCAACCTTGTCAATATCTTCCTGCGTATCGATGCCGTTTTCATCGGCCCAGGATACGATTTCCTCGAAGCTGTCGTTAGAGCCTTGCATGACGGTGCGGTTTGCCTTGATGATGTCTATATCGTCTACCTCGCTGTCCCAGTCTTCCCACTGAGATATGGAGTACTTGTTGATGCGTTCGCGCATATTGTAGTGACCCCAGTATTCGCCGTTGAGATAGACTACGCACATTTCGACTGCCTGATACATGACATCGGTCTCAGCGGCCAGAGAGGTCTGAACGATGTCGCGCATACGGGTCTTGTCCCAGTCCTGACCAGAGGCGCGCAGTATGAAGGATTGATACTCGGTGTAAGGACGGTCGTCAAACAGCGCAGCGTTGAAGCGATTCTCGCCGTATTCACTGCGTGCGATCAGTTTGAATGCCTTCTGAGCTTCAGCGCGGCTGTACTGTCCCTGCAGCTTCAGACCGCACCCCTGAGAGAGAATGGTTTCGCCATCCAGACCAAACAGCTCGACGTTTGCCGCCTTTTCCCAGTCCATCCAGAAGTTTGCGCCCTTGTTGTTGCTGCCGTAGGGATAGGTGGCGTACTGTCCGGTTGCACCGGGACCCATCTCGTAAATTCCTTCGTAGTAGTCGAACAGATTGACCGGATCGGAAACAAGAGAGATCACGCGCATGGTATGATCTGCGCCGAAAAGGTAGCTCTGCGTGGAGATCAGCGAGGGCAGATAGTCGTTGGAGTAGACCATCGTGCGCAGAATGGTGGTGGAACTGATGGTGATGGGTGCAGTATATACTGTGGAAGTCTTATCGGGATCGGAGCAGTCGGTAGTGTAGAAGATGGTGCAGCCTGCAGGTGCGCTCAGCGAAACAGTGATTTGTTCGCCTTCATCAAACAGTCCGCCCTGCACCGAGAACTCAGCCTCGGCAGCACGTCCGGCATAGCCGGTGGTAGTGTTGGCGGATTTGGGCGTAGGATCGGTATAGTAGCGCAGTCCAGAGAGGGAATAGGAGCGTCCGTAGGATATATTGGTATACTGTGTTCCTACGGCGATGCGGTCGATCATTTCGCCGGTGGGCGAGGAGAGCAGCAGGTGGTAGCCGCCGTCCTTTGAGAGCCGGAAGTCGGCGCAGTAGGTACCGTTTTCCTTGACCTCATCGCCGCCGGTCAGATAGACGATCTTGTATTCACCGGCACCGATGCTTGCACCGGAAGGGAACTGCCACTTGCGCAGATGATTGGAATCATCCGACAACGCTATGCCGCTTAGATCGACCGTACCGGCAGAGCCATTATAGATCTCCACCCAGTCATAAGAGGAGGACGAAACGTCGGTTTCGTTGGTGGATGTCATGATTTCGCTGATGTACAGCTTATAGCGGTTGTTTGCGGTGAGCTGTGCATCGATCTGGGAGATGCCGTTATTATCATTGGAGTATCGCGGAGTAGGTGCGACGAGAGCGCTGAAGCCTGATTCGGTAAGAGACCAGGCTTGATCGGCCTGAGTGGTTTCCGGCGTCACGCAGTCGATAAGCTGTCCGTCGGGATTTGTAAGAAATACGCTTTCCCCTTCGCTCAGCTTAAAGCCGGTGTGCATGGCAAGTGAGGTACGGTTTTTACCGGAGGCATAGACCAGCAAATAGCCGCCTGCTTCGATGGTCGTATCGGGTAGTACCCATTTGGTGAGATTGGCATCACTGTCCGACAGGGCATAGCCGCCTAAGTTTACGGCGCGGTCGGATGTGTTGTGCAGCTCGATATAGTCGCTGGCATCGCCGTCCTCGTCAAGTGCATAGGTGCGATTCTTAATCATGACCTCGCTGATGACGATGGCATCACTTGTCGTATTGCGATACTGCATGACAAGGTTGAAGTTTTCAGCGGTATTGGCAAGGGCGGGCGTGTACTGACGGGTGATCTCCCACTCGCCGGAAGAGGTGCGGGCATAGCATTCGTTCTTCTCCAGAGACGGCACTTCTACGCTGTCGGCTACCGCGCCGCTTGCGTCAAGCAGAACCAATGTGTCTCCGGATGCGGTCAGCTTCCACGGAGCGTGCAGCATATATCCGGCAGCGGTCTGAGCCTTACCGTCGGCATAGATGATGATGTACTCGTCCGGCTGAATGGTCAGATCGCCGAAGGTAAGCGGGTGCAGGGAATCATCTGCTTTGTTGAGCGTCCATCCGTACAGGTTGACCGCTTCCTCGCCGGTATTGCAGATCTCCAGCCAGTCGGAATACTTGCCCGTATCGCTGACGAAGGCGGAAGAGTTGGCGCTCATGATCTCGCTGATGCGGATGCCGTAATCCTTGGTCTGAGCCTGTGCGCTGGGTAGCGTGTCATCGGCAGGCAGCACATACTGGTAGACGAAGGATGCGATCAGGAAAACGATCAGCAGCGCCGCAACAACAGGCATACCGATATCCTTCCTGCCCTCAGAACGGGCGGAAGTTTCCTGCATGGGCGCAGAGGTTTTGACGGCTTTACTGACGGGTTTGCTGCTGACAGATTTGTTGCTGGCAGCAGGCTTTTTCGTATTCTGAACCTCCGACGTTTTTTGCGGCGGATTCTTCTTGGGTGCTTCGTTGTTCTGCACGGCAGTATATCCTCCTTGAACACACATATATACATACTATATTATCGCACAAACTTCAGCAAAATGCGACGGCATACGGGCAGTTTTTTTCGTGCAGGAGCGTAAAATAAATATTAACCAATGTGAAGAGCTGTCTT
>CAZYQB010000230.1:0-3900 GCA_964649595.1 uncultured Oscillospiraceae bacterium
AAAAAACGCTTGCCGTGGCGGACTACAAACACTACAAGCGCAGCAACTGCATGGCACAGAAGAACGGAAAAAAGAAAAATGACGGCAGACAGGGCGATGAGGTGGAGCTTCAGAAGTCCAATGTCGTCATGCTCGGTCCTACCGGCTGCGGCAAGACTTACCTTGCTCAAACACTGGCAAAGATTCTCAATGTACCCTTCGCTATTGGCGATGCCACCAGTCTGACTGAAGCGGGTTATGTCGGTGAAGATGTGGAAAACATCCTGCTGCGCCTGATTCAGAATGCGGATTATGATATTGAGCGCGCCCAGAGAGGTATCATCTATATCGATGAGATCGACAAGATCGCCCGCAAGAGCGAAAACCCCTCCATCACACGCGATGTATCCGGCGAAGGCGTACAGCAGGCACTGTTGAAGATGCTTGAAGGCACCGTAGCCGCAGTTCCTCCGCAGGGCGGACGCAAGCATCCGCATCAGGAGTTTATACAGATCGATACCACCAACATTCTCTTTATCTGCGGCGGTGCATTTGACGGCATCGAGAAGATCATCGAAAATCGCAGCGGCAAAAAGGCAATGGGCTTCGGTGCAGATGTGCGCAAGGTGGGCGAGCGTGCCGGTGAGGATGTGATGAGCAAGGTGCGTCCGGAAGATTTGCTCAAGTTCGGGCTGATTCCGGAATTTGTCGGTCGCCTGCCGGTCATGATTACCCTCAGTCAGCTCGATGAGGAGGCGCTGGTGCGCATCTTGACTGAGCCGAAAAACGCGCTGGTGCGCCAGTATCGCAAGATGCTGGAGATGGATAATGTGGAGTTGGAGTTCACCGACGAAGCTCTTCGTGCGATTGCTCAAAAGGCGCTCAAGCGCAAAAGCGGTGCTCGCGGTCTGCGTGCTATCATCGAGGAGACGATGATGGAGACCATGTATGAACTGCCCTCGCAGGAAACTGTGGGCAGGTGCATCGTGACCGAAGAATGTGTCAGCGGTAACGGCAAGCCGGTGCTGATCGAACGTGAAAACGAAGAAGCGGTATCCTAAATAGATGGCGATCTGAGTAGAAAAAGGGCAGCTGCAGAAGCGAATCTGCAGCTGTTTTCTATTTCCGGCGGATTGTAAACAAAGTGCTTTGAAGTTTGTGTTTCATATGTTGCATATCCGGTGCAAACCTTGCAATGAACTTAAATTTATGATAGAATACAAAGTGGCTTAATGTGGTATATTGTGATTGAGCATATTTAAAAAGGTATAGAAACAGAGGTGTACAGTTATGAAGTCGACGGATGAGCTCCGAAGAGGAAAATTCCGGCGGATGATATGCAGTGTCTGCGCGGCGTGTATCGTGATAATGAATATGAATGCGGGCTGGGGCGGCGAAGCACGAGCAACGGACGGTCTGACGGATGAACCGATTCAATACGAGACCATAACCGTTCAGGAAGGTACGCTGACAATAAAGCAGACTGCGAATGTGCGTAAAGGCGCAGGAACGTCGTATGAGATTCTTACGTTCATGCGACCGGGTGACGTATGTGAAGTACTCGGCGAGGAAAACGGCTGGTATCATATTATTTTTAATGACGTTGAAGGATATATTACCGCGGAATACATCACCGTGCGCAGCTATGAAACGCAGATTCCCATTGTGCAGGCGACGCCTGCGCCTACTGCGATGGAGGGGTATGAGCTGGTTGAACAGCTGATCGGTACGGTGATTGCAGAGAAAAATATCAATGTACGCAGCGGTGCTGGCACCGAATACGCGATTTTGCTGCAGATAGCGCCGTTTGATACCTGTCAAATATTGACCGATGAAGAAAAGCTGCCGATTGAGGAAAATGGCTGGTATAAGGTGCAATGCGGCGATATTATCGGATATTCGGTCAAAGAATACTTCGAGACGAAGGTGGAATATATTCAAGTGCCGCTTGCAACGCCCACTCCGGAGCCAACGCAGGAGCCGACTATCACGCCGACGATACAGCCGGATGACGGAAGCGATGAAGAGGTCCCGGAGGGGTATGAAATAAGAGAAGTGAAGATCGGCACGATCATTTCTCAGATGAAGGTCAATATGCGCAGGGGAGCCGGTACCGGATATGGATCAATCCGCCAGCTTTCGCCGGGCACGGAATTTATTATAACCGGCGAAACGGATGACTGGTACAGCATTGATCTTGACGGTGAGACAGGCTATGTTACGGCGGAATATGTGGAAGTAAAGAGCGAAATGCGCACAATGCCCATTCCTACCGCAACGCCTGAGCCGACTCAGACACCCGAACCTACGGCAACTGCTGCGCCCGGCTATGAGATACGTGAAATGAATGTCGGCACTGTTATTTCTGAATCTGCCGTCAGCATTCGGGAAAAGGCAGACGTAAACAGCAAAGTGCTCTCCTATATTGCATCCGGTAA
This sequence comes from uncultured Oscillospiraceae bacterium, assembly GCA_964649595.1. Classification (GTDB taxonomy): domain Bacteria; phylum Bacillota; class Clostridia; order Christensenellales; family Aristaeellaceae; genus RGIG2066. The sequence continues at coordinate 2,418 of CAZYQB010000230.1, forward strand.
AAGTTGCTTCGTGATTGACGACAGGAACGAATGGTATGAGGTGCAGTATGGTGAGTATACAGGCTATGTTGCCAAGGAATATCTGAGTGTTGTGACGATGGTTACGCAGGTTCCGGTCAATACGCTGATGCCTCAGCCCACGGCAACGCCCGAAGTTTCTCCGGAAATCGGATACGAATTGGTCGAAAAGCAGGTTGCTACCGTTATTGCCAATGCAAAGACCAATGTGCGCGAAGGAGCAGGCACGAATTATAAGGCACTGATGCTGCTTGCGCCCGGCGAGACCTGTTTTGTGATCGGTGAAGAAGGCGACTGGTATCAGGTGGAGGCAAACGGGGTAGGAGGATATATCGCCAAGGAATTTGTTTCTGTCAGCACGCAGCTGGTTCAGGCACCTATTTCGACACCCGTGCCGACCGAGACGGCAGCACCCACCCCAGCCGCGCAGCAGACTGCACCTACCGGATTTGAGTGGGTGCAGCGCATGGAAGGCACGCCCAATACTCAGGTCGAGGTCAATCTGCGCCAGGGACCGGGAACCAATTATGCCATCGTCGGGCATATAAAGCCGGGAGCTACCTGCAGAGTGCTGGAGCAGGAGGGCGAATGGTACCGGGTGGAATATGACGGCATTAAAGGTTATGTCCTGAGTGAATACATCAGCACGAGCACCTATCAGGAACTGGTCGAGATCATCGTAGAAGATCCGTTGGAAGCACAGCTTCTTAATTTGCAGATGCCCTATACCATGGTGCGGGGAGCAACCTGTCTGCTGCAGGGTATTATTGAATCCAACATACCGATCACGGGAGTATCGGTAAGCGTTCAGGATATGCGCAATATGACCGAAGAGATGACTGCGGAATTGTCCATGGCGCGCGACGAAAATATACTGAGTTTTGATCTGATGCAGTTGGATGAGCAAGTGAAATTCCGCAAGCTGACAGCCGGAGAGAAGCGTCTGACCATTACGGTATACAGCACGAATGATGAACAGATCGTGCTGGAAGAGGACTTTTATGTGATCGGTAGTACAAAGGCAATGGCGAGCATTACGGATGAATGCAAGTTTACTGCAGACAGCGGCAATACGGATCGGGTGAAGGATCAGCGGTATAATACTGCATGGCAGCCTGATGCGGCAGAACATACGCTGCGCATTACCGTACCGGAGAAGTATGTGTCCGAAACGATTGTTGTTGAATGGAGCAGCGCTCCTGAGACGTTTGAATTGATCCTTGACGACACGCAGATCACGATAAGCAATGAAGACGGAAAGCTGCACTTTACTTTTGCAACCGGCGGTGCCTCGGAGATCGGAATTCGAGTGGGCAGCAAAGACGACGCCATCTGTGAACTGCGAGTATACGAGCAGGGCAACACTCCGGAAATCCTTCAGGACTGGCAGGCTGCCGGTGATAAGGTGGATATGATGGTGATCGTTGCGCATCAGGGCGATGAATTTGCGCTCTTTGGCGGCGCG
>CAZYQB010000231.1:0-3850 GCA_964649595.1 uncultured Oscillospiraceae bacterium
ACGGGCGATCAAGCGCACCCAGCAGCAGGTGGCGCGCGATATTCTGGCGCGTGCGCTGAAACGCAATGAAACGCCAGTAAAGCGTGAGTATGATCTGCCGGAGGTCAAGGTGCTGTATGACAGAGATCGCCCCGCAGCGGGTGATTAAAATATGTTTTTGTGCTGATTGCGGGAACTGGAAACAAAAGAAGGGATAAAGTATGGCGGAGAAAATTTGCTGCCGCGAGTGCAGGTATATGGAGGTCATTATGACCTCGGGTGCGGGATGCTGGGGAACGGTGTTCTGTAGGCATCCGCAGGTACAGGCAGCGTACACGGGCAGACACAAGACGGGCTTTGTCGGCTATACCGAAAATAACAGCCGCGTGCCGATTATCAAGACCTGCCCGAAGTGGTGCCCGTGGAAATTGGAGGGGAAAGATGAACTCAATCGATGAGCTGATGCATACTGCCTATCGGGCAGAGCCGATGTACAAAGAAACGCTAATCGGCGTCATGTGCAGAAGGTGCGGGATGCGGCTGAAGGCATATTACTGCGAGAATCGGCTGTATGCGGTCAGGTGTGACGGCTGCGAGTCGGTGACGCTGGTCAAGGCACGCAGTCCGCTGGATGCGATGATGGTGGTCGGAGAAAAGTGGTGGGAAGGGAAGAAAGAATGAGAGAAATTATCGTTGACAACTTCGCGGGCGGCGGAGGTGCATCTACCGGAATTGAAATGGCGATCGGGCGCAGCGTAGACATTGCCATCAATCACGATCCGGCGGCGATTGCGATGCATCGGGCGAATCATCCCGATACGGAGCACTACTGTGAGGATGTTTGGGCAGTTGATCCGGTAGAAGCGTGCGCGGGGCGAAAGGTTGCTCTTGCGTGGTTTTCGCCAGACTGCAAGCATCACTCCAAGGCAAAGGGCGGCAAGCCTGTCAGCCGAAAGATTCGCGGTCTGGCATGGGTAGCGGTCAAGTGGGCGAAGGCGGTTCGACCGCGTGTCATCATGTTGGAAAATGTGGAGGAGTTCCAAGATTGGGGCAGGCTTGATGAAAATGATAGACCTGATCCGAGATATAAGGGCGAAACCTTCAGGCGATTCGTTCGGCAGCTTGAGAAGCTGGGCTATCATGTGGAGTATCGATTGCTGCGTGCCTGTGATTACGGTGCGCCGACGATCCGAAAGAGATTCTTCCTGATTGCCCGATGCGACGGCAAGCCGATTGTCTGGGCAGAGCCGACGCACGCTGCGCCGGACAGCTTGGAAGTGGCGGCAGGAATAAAAAAGCCGTGGGTGCCGGTGTCGGATGTGCTGGATTTCAGCCTGCCATGCCCGTCGATCTTTGCGACCAGCGAAGAAATTATGGCGCAGTACGGCGTGCGTGCGGTGCGTCCGCTGTCCGAAAAGACGCTCAAGCGGATCGCGCGCGGTATCATGAAATTCGTGGTGAACAATCCGAATCAGTTTATCGTGCAGGTCAATCACGGTGGAGACGGATTCAGAGGACAGTCAGTGGATGAGCCGCTTGATACCATTACCGCCAAGCATGGGACCGGCATCGTTATGCCGCTGATGATGCGCAATAACGAAAATGCCGTCGGGTCGGATGTGGCACAGCCCATCGGAACGATTACCACGGGCGGTCATCATATGCTGATCGCGCCGAGCATGATCCGGTATCACGATGAGCAGGGCGGCGATGTGCGCGGGCAGACGGTGGACAAGCCCATTATGACGGTGGATGCCAGCAATCGCTACGGAATGGTGTCAGCGTTCATTACGCAGCTCAATAATAATTCCGTCGGGCAGGAACTGACAAAGCCGCTTAATGCAATTACGGCGCACGCAAATCACTTCGGAGAGGTTCGGGCATTTCTGATTAAATATTACAGCGGCGAGGACAGCTCCGCAGGATGCGATCAGCCTGCGCCGACGGTGACGACACATGACCGCCTGGGACTGGTAACGGTGTACGGGCAGGATTACCAGATTGTCGATATCGGGCTGAGGATGCTGACACCCAGAGAACTGTTTGATGCGCAGGGCTTCCCGTCTGATTACATCATCGATGTGGACGCGGACGGCAAGGCTTACCCGAAGTCGGAACAGGTAGCGCGGTGCGGCAATGCGGTTTGTCCGCCGATTCCCGCTGCGCTGGTGAGGGCGAATCTGCCGGAGTTGTGCGTAAATGATTGATCTCAGTGCAGCGAAGCAGCTATCTCTGATCGATCAGATATGCCCGACGGCATCATGGGGCGGATGCACCGGCTGCGTGTGTAATACCTGTATGCGATGGTGGCAAGGTCGATGCCCGTATGGTCGATGCTGGGATGACCGCAGGGCGGAGATCATGCCGTATAACGAGGAGCATCCGGGCGTGATCAGAAAGCAGTGGACGAACTGGAGCAAGCCCGGCGAACAGGCGCACTGGTGCAGAGGCGGCGATTTTTATCCGGCGGAGATGTGCGAGCATTATGTTGAGTATCAAAAACCGATGGTCAAGGAGTGCTTGTGCGCAGTGGTGCAGGTATGGGCGGATGGATATATCGACTGCTCTTTGGTTGATGTAATCGGATGCGAGGAGTGCATGAAGAACTGGGAGGAGAAGAATGAAGAGTGATGCAAAGGGCGATCTGGTCAGCCGTTCGTGGCTTAAAACGCAGCTGACCATGCTGGGCGTAAATGGAGCGAAAAGTCATGTCCGAGCGTATGCACGGTGCGTCAATGCGGTGGAAACGGCACCGGGCGTGCAGCTGTGGAGGGATGCGGCGAAGGAGCAGCCGACTGATCCGGATGCGGCGGTGCTGGTGGTGGTCAGCGGACGATACGGCAATACCGAATTTCGGGATGCGGTGCAGCTTGGATGGTACTGGGGCGAGACGGAAGGCTGGGTCATCGACGGCTATGAGGAATGGGCGGATCCGAAGGTGAAATGGTGGATGGATCTGCCGGAGGTGCCGAAGGAGGAAAAGCCATGAATGCCATGAAGCACGAAGTTTATAGCCTCGTGGAGATCACAAGAACACTCTTGGATATTCGGGATAATTGCCGCCCGAAGGACGGCGACACATACGACGATCCGAAGCGGAAGGAGAAGTACGAAGCCCTCAACGCCGCAATCAACCTGATTAACAACCCGTCTTGTTTGGAGAGTATGAGTAACTGGATCAGCGTTAAGGAGAGGTTGCCGGAGGACGATGGCTATTACCTTACATTCACCACGGAACATACCTGCGAAGTGTACAGGTACGACGGCGATGGTGAGTGGGTAACCGATTATGATGATACGGCAAATCACGACATTACCCACTGGCAACCGCTGCCTGAGCCGCCGAAGGAGGAATGAATAATGTACGATGATTATTTTTTCGAGCCTTCTGAGTTCGATCAGGAGATCGAAGCCTTTAAGGAAACGCTGCGAGCATCTGTGAGGAAGGAAGTCCAGCAGGAGCTTGACGATCTCCGGGAGGAAGTCGCAGAGCTGCGTCTGCTCAAGCAGAATTTTGATGATAGTGTCTGGCAGTACAAGGCAGAATGCGAACGTCGGGAACGCGAGGCGCAGAGGGCTATTGATGACGCAAAGCATATGTGTATCAATAAACTCATTTCTGGGATTAAAACTTTTGCATGGACGATTACTTCAACGCAGCATATGGTTCCGAAATGCGATAAGTGCGATGCGAGAAGGCAGAGACACTTCATTTCACCTCTCGGTCGTGAAATGTCTGAGTATTGCACTTGTAATAAACATATCGACGTTGGTAACGATAAAAACTACTGCCCCAACTGCGGTGCGAAGATGGATAAGGAGGCTAATTAAGAAACAATGGCAAGGGTTATCTGTATCATGGGAGAAAGCG
>CAZYQB010000232.1:0-3842 GCA_964649595.1 uncultured Oscillospiraceae bacterium
CCCTTGACTTCCTTCCTTGGCTTTCTTTTGTTACCTATCATTGACGCCCGTACAATTGACGCCCGTACAGTCTTTTAAGGCGGCTTGTTTCAAAGGGCGGTGTGTGATATAATATAGAGAACGAAAACAGAGTTCTGATGCGCGGGAAGAAGGAGGAAGATGTGGATGAGAACCCGGACGAATGATCCGGTTGACGGAAGGCGGATACAGCCAACGAATGAAAGTCGGGATTGTGAACGAGTGCGGGATCAGTCCTATATCAAGCAGTACAATCTGCAGACAGTAATGGCGATTCTCAAAAGGCATCAGCCGATCTCCCGAACCGATATTGCACGGATGACCGGCATGAGTGCGACCAGCGTTACGCGCATTGTGAGCGCACTGCTTAATCACGGCTTGATCTATGAATGCTCGTCGGTCAGCCAGCCGGAACACAAGTCGGGCAGCAGCTATGTCAAACGCGGCAGAAAAGCGATCTATCTGCGCGTACAGACCGATGGACTGTATTCGGTAGGTATTCATCTGGATCGATCGATGGTGCGGCTGTGCGTGATGGATTTCAGCAACCGCATATGCTATCAGGCGGCAGCGCTGGTGGATGGGGATTGCACGAGCGAGCGCATGGCGCAGAAGGCAAAAGAGCTGTTTGACCGGATGCCAGAGACAGCAGTGGCGGATAAGAGCAGAATCAACGCCGTGGGCGTATGCCTAAGTGGATCGGTCGATAAGCGGACGGGAGAAATCAGAGCATCGCGGCGCATGGGCTGGGAGAAGGTGCAGCTCAAAGAAGTATTTGAGCGAACCTTCGGCATGAGCGTGTGCGTAGAAAATGAAATCAAGGCGTGTTTGATCGGAGAGAAGGTGCGGCTGGATCTTCGCGATGAGGTGGACACCGTTTATCTGCACATTGGCAGCGAGATCGGCGTAGCAGTTGTGAGCAATGGCATGATCGTACGCGGCAAAGAAAATGAAGCCGGAGATATTGCGCGAATCTCGCTCAAGCGAAACAGGTGTGACCGCAGCGATCTTCTGTGGATGCATCTGACGGAGGAAGGACTGCTGCGGCGTGCGCAGGAATATGATCCATCGGTGTGCACGCTTGATGACATATGCAGATACTGTGCGCAGGGCATCGAGTGGGCGCAGGAGATGATCGCGGATTTTAGTTATCATCTCTGTACGACTGTGGAGATCATAGACAGTCTGTTTGATCCCGAAAAAATCATACTTGGCGGCAGCGTGATGCAGAAGGTGCGCGGTTCTCTGACCGATGACCAGATCGATCAGAGGATATGCTTTGTGTCCGAGCACGAGGAAAGCTGTGTAAGCGGCGCAGCGCTGATTGCTCTGCGAGCTGCCGTGATCGAGTGCATCGGGCAGAGCGCAGAGTAAACGGGTTTTAGGAATAAAGGCAAATAGAGAGGATGCTGCATTATGAAAAGCATACTGCTCATTACAACCGGCGGAACGATCGCTTCCATACCGACCCGGGAAGGTCTTGCGCCCGATGGCAGCAATTCATGGCTGACCAGTGCGCTGGGATCGGTGGCATCGTCCAATTATGAGATCGACATTTTTCCACTTTTTCACATAGACAGCTCCAATATGCAGCCGGAGGAATGGCGAAAGATCGCCGCGTGCGTGGCGAGTAAGCGAAGAGGTTATGATGGCATCGTCATCACACACGGAACCGACACGATGGGCTATACCGCTTCGGCGATCTCGTTTATGCTGCGCGGGCTGGAAATTCCGGTGGTGCTGACCGGATCGCAGCTGCCGATCGCACATCCGCTATCGGACGGATATGAAAATCTTCGGTGCGCCTTTGCCATGGCGGCAAGCGGCGTGCCGGGCGTGTTTGTGGCGTTCAACCGCCATGTAATGCTTGGGTCGCGTGCGGTCAAGGTGCGCACCACCGGCTTTCACGCATTTGAGAGCGTAAACTATCCCTACATCGCCGAGATCGACGGAACCGGTCTGCGCGTGCGCAAGGAATTGGTGATGCCGCCCAGCGAGCCGTTTCACTTGTGCGATGCGCTGTGCGGAGATGTGCTGCTGCTGAAGCTGACTCCGGCATCCCGTCCGGAGCTTTTGGATATGCTGCCGGAGCTGAATTACCGAGGCGTAGTCATCGAAGCATTCGGTGCGGGAGGATTGCAGTTCATTCGCCGAAACATGGCAAGCAGACTGGAAAAGCTGGTGGAAAAGAACGTGGCAGTGGTCGTATGCAGCCAGTGTTTGTATGAAAAGAGCGACTTTACCATTTATCAGACCGGCAGACGCGCGCTTGCCGCAGGTGTTATTCAAGGTTATGACATGACCAGTGAAGGCGCGGTCACAAAGCTCATGTGGGCGCTTGGAAATGAGGAAACGCTCGAAGGCGTGAGAAAACGCTTTGCCACCAATTATGTCAATGAGGTGTGCTTTGAATAACTGAAAATCCGGTACATACATTAAACCGCAGACCCCAGACAAATGGGCTCTGCGGTTTAATGTATGTACAAGATCAGGCTTCGGTGACGATGCACGCCACCATGACGAGGGGCTCGGAGCCGATGTTCTTCACTCCGTGCCAGTGACCGTGACCGGTGGCGGCGGTATCGCCTGCGGTCAGTTCATATTCTACGCCGTCGTCGGTGAGCAGAGCGCGACCCGATACGAAGTAAAACAGCTCGGTCTCGTGCTCATGCATATGATAGCCGATGGATGCCTGCGGTTCGAGGGTGATGATGTTGAACAGCTTGAGGTGTGCGGGCAGTTCGGACATCAGTTTGGTCAGATGAGCGTTTCCGATGCCTTCGCGCAGACCGTTTACGATGGAGTTGTTCTGTTCGTTCTTTCGGCAGATCATGGTCTATGTCCTCCTATTAGGGTGCTATCCGCACGGGTCCGCCTCACGGCGACTGGGTTATTGATCGTGCTATCCGCACGGGTCCGCCTCACGGCGACTGGGATTATTGATTATTCTTTTCGTAGATGAGTCTCAGACCCTTTAAGGTGAGCAGACCGTCGAGCACGTTGATCTGGTCGGTCTCGCCGGCAACCAGCAGCGCCAGACCGCCGGTGGCGATGACTTTGGTGTTGGGATCGCCGATCTCTTCCTTCATCTTGCGGATGAGGTAGGTTACCTGACCGACATAGCCGTATACGATGCCTGCCTGCAGGTTGGTAATGGTGTTTTTGCCGATGACTGATTCGGGTTTGACCAGCTCGAACTTGGGCAGCTTCGCCGCCTTGTCAACCAGTGCTTCGGCGGAGAGCTTGAGACCGGGGCAGATTGCGCCGCCCAGGAATTCGCCCTTAGCAGACATTACGCCGTAGGTGGTGGCGGTGCCAAAGTCGATGAAGATGCACGGACCGCCATACAGCTCCCATGCGGCAACGGCGTTTGCGATTCGGTCGCTGCCCAGCTCACGGGGATTGTCGTAGCGGATGTTGATGCCGGTCTTGATGCCGGGGGCGACCTGCAGCGGTTCAAAGCCGAAATAGTTCTTGCACATATGCTCAATGGTGAAGTTGATCGACGGCACGACCGAGCTCATGATGATGCCGCTGACCACGCTCAGCTCCAGTCCGCTATGCTTGAACAGATTAGCAAGCAGTATGCCGTATTCGTCGGAGGACATCAGGCGGTTAGTGCTGATGCGCCAGTACTGAACCATGTTTTCGCCGTCAAACAGGGCGGTTTTGATGTTGGTATTGCCGATATCGAGCGTAAGGATCATATCATTTTCTCCATTCGATGATAGTATAGTTCAAAAAATCAGCGCTTTACCTTGCGCAGTGCCATGACCAGTGCAGGAGTAAGGATGCCGGCAGCGAACAGTTCCGGAATGCTTCCG
>CAZYQB010000233.1:0-3816 GCA_964649595.1 uncultured Oscillospiraceae bacterium
CGGCAGCAATGAATGAAAGCTCATCCTCGGTAAAGCCGTCTGTCTTGCCGAAAAGCTGCTGCAGGGACTGCTTTACCGTATAGGTGCGCCAATATTGCCGCGCATTCCGAGCAGAAGCCCCGGTCTGATGGTGGAAAGCAGATATGGAGGTGAGGATGGTCACATTCTGCACCAGTCCGCAGGTAAATATGAAATGATACAGCGCTCGCTCGGAGATGATTCCATCACGCCATGCGCGCAGATAGGCGGTGATATCGGGCAGCTTCCATGTTCCCGTACCGAAGCGGGAATAGCGGATAGAGGAATAGTGGGGTTCGATGCGTACGGAGCGATCGGCGGGATAGTTCATTTTCTTGCGGATTTGATTGGTGAGCCGGTCCTTCAGCTGCGACATGACTGCGAACACGACATCGAATCGTTCGCAGTTTTGATACAGTAGGTGTGACAAGAGAATTCCGATGTGCGGATTGTCGCTGAGAAGGCGCAGCTTGCCGGTGTATTCTGCATCGGGATCGGTGTGATAGCAGATGCGGGCGAATGCTTCAGCGAGGGGAGTGATGAGCAGGTCGTCGGGAACCGCCTTGAGCATCCACCAGCACACGGCAAAGCTCAGCTTTTCGGCAAGATGTTCCTGCGGAGGGTACTTCTCGCGCAGATAAGTTACGATGCTGCTTAGCGTACCGCCCTGAGGATGTGTGCAGCAAACAGAAAAGCCTTTGCCCAGCAGAGCTTCGACCAAGGCTGGCGCAGAGGAATTGGGGACATAGCCGTATCCGTGCGGATCGCCGATGACCATGAGCAGCATTTCCATACGCAGCAGACGCAAGGGATCATTGATTTGATCTTCATACCATTCGTCCCATAGCTCGTGAAGCGGTATAGTGAGCGTTCCGTCTGCTTCCCGCTTGGCGTTTAAAGAACTGTAGCCCAGCAGACGGCTTTCTCCATAGGAGAGGACATAAGAAGTTTCTTTGTGCTGCTCAATTAGCGCAAGCAAAGATCGAATATCAGCATCAGTCGAGACGCAGGAGGGACATTTTTCAGCAGAACAATTAGAGAGCATGGAGAAGTCTCCGCAGAGCATTTTTCGGATGGTGGAATCCGGGAAGCACTTCTCAAATGTACGGATACATTCCTCAATATAGTTGTTGGTATCTTCAGGCAGCACGGGAACATACGCATCCGATGCGGAGTACAGCGCGCTCACCGCACTTTCCTCTTTGTGCAGGATCTCGCCCTGTACGCTTTCGAGCAGAACCTTTTCCTTGCTGCCTTTGGCGGTCATTTCACGGACAAGCGGAATACACTGTTCAGTGAGGGCACGGCGTGAATCATCACGGGAGATCTGGAGCACCATGTCGAGCGCGGCGCAGCGCTTTTCTTCCAACTTATCCACAAGCAGACGGTGGAGACTGCTCAGCAGCGCATCGTCTTTCTGGCGCAGCATCAGCTCAACCAGACGGCTTCGGATGTCGGAGATCTTGAAGCGCAGCATATCCTCGATCAGCTTGAAATTGAGCGTATCCACACTCATATCCTTGAGCTGCTTGTATGCCCATTCGCGTGAGAAGGATTCGCGGTCGCCCAGCATGGCGGTGAGGGCATCTCGCTGCGCGGCGGTGGCAGGAGCGTGGAGGAGCATCTGTGCAAAATTGGAACGCTGATAGGACTCAGTTTCCGGGAGCAGCGTGCAGGCAAAATCAATGCGCTCGTTATCTTCACTTAGACGTGCCAATTGGCATATGGTCTCGGCGATAGAAGATCTGGTGAGCTTTTCGCTGTTCCACGGGAAGATGCACGGCGAAAACTCAACTGATTTTTTCTTCATCGTGCGGTAGAGAGTGCAGAAGATATCATAGAAGCGATCGAACTCGGCATCATTGGCAAAATAGTCTGCTTTTTGAGGACGCTTGAACTGAATGCCGCTTGAAGGATCGATCTGGCTTGCGTAGCGGAAGCGGCTGATCTCCGACAGTTTTCCGGTTAGACCGGTCATATAAGCGGCGAGGATATCCTGCTTGTCAAAATGCTGCGCAATGACGGAGCGTGCGATCAGATATTCGAACGTGGAATTGTTGAACAGATGCATCGTGTAGCCGCAGGTGAGTATCTGATGATGTGTGCCGCATTGAGCAAGTCGGACGATATGCTGTGCGGCATCCTGCGTCTCATAAACGGCATAGGACCACAGTGCAATGTGCAGCGCCATGCTGTCCTCTCCTTGAAGATATGATTCGCGTGCGGCAGGATCCTTCAGGCATTCCAGAATCAGCTTCAGGCTCTTGTCGCTGATGCGCGTAAGATCGCCCGATTCATCGGTAATAAAGCCCAGCCATGTGCCTACGGCGCGCTTGACCGAGGAAAAGCGGATCAAGTCATTGGCTTTGATGACTTCCAGAATCGAGATAAATGCATCGATGGTGCCCATGTCACAGGTCTCGCAGATTGCCTGACGCAGTCCTTCCTGCAGACGTGCAGAGAGCAGGAGCTTTCCGAGCAGCTCGTGAAGCTCGCTGTCATTGCTCATCACGATGCCGCAGAAAATTTTCTGGCTGATCTGAGTATTGCTCTCGCCGCAGAGGATGTCGCGAATTAACTCTTTAAGGCGCACATTGCCGTGATTGAGCTCGTATGCGATCTCAATGGGTGAGTATCCGCCGGGAGTGTATCCGTTGTGAATTATGTCAAATATGGGCTCGCTCATATAGACTGCCATATCCTTTGGGATATTTCCACTCAGAATATCGCAGATATCGTCGCAGTAGTCCAGCCGTGCAGTAAAGCTGTGGATAAACTGAACGATTATATTGCAGTAAGGCAAATAAGACTTGGTGCGCACCGGACGGCGGTTCCAGCCTTCGGCATATGGAAAATCGGTGCAGTGATCCACTGCCCATAGAAGTGCCGCCTTATGGTGTCCTTCGGGAAGAAAGGAACCGAATGCCCAGTCAAGTTCACTGAGCACAAATTCGGACGGCTTTTTGAAGCGCCCGCTTTTTAATCCGTCCGTCAGTGTGATGTAATAAGGAGAGGTGTAGGAACTGCGTCCAAAGAAGCTTTTTTGCTGCAGAGTGAGATCTTTGGTGCGCTCCGCACGCGCTTTGTCTATGCGTGCTTTAAAACTGCGGGCGAGCTGGTCGCGCTCAGAATCATAAGCCATATGAAAGCACCTCCTGAAAATAGAATTTGAAGATGAGTTTTGAATCAGAAAAAGCCGCCCGTAAGCATGGTCAGACGGATGAAGGTAAGCTGATCGTTTTCGTGAAGGATAAGAGGCTCGTCCAGCGCGGTCAATTCCCGGTCAAACAAAAATATGCGGAACAGTCCGTCCTCAAAGCCCTGAATGGCGGTTTTTACAGCTTCATTTTTATCGGCTTGCTTTGAGGGGGTGCTGATGCCGAATGTGAATTTGCCGGTCTCACTCATCGCATCGAACAGGCTGTCAGACAGGGGAGTGCAGGAAGCGCCGCGAAGTGCGCGATCATTGTATTGCGCAACACAGGTGCAGACTGCTTCGCAGATCAGTGCGCGCAGTGTGCAGGGCGTATTCTCAAGCGGAAAGGGAAGGGTAGTGATCCGATTGCGCCGCTTTCCGGCTTGTTTGATTGTGACGAGGATATTCATGTAATTCACCTCTTGAGAAGCACATAAAATACAGATATACACGATATAATGATAGCATAACCGTGAAAAACAGTCAAGAACAAATGTTTTGTTTTTTAGAGGGGAATAGTCGCGGAAAAAATGAGAAAAAGTACAAATTGCTTGAATTTTTTTGAAAAAAGGTATTGACATTTTTACTCAACGCAGATATAA
>CAZYQB010000234.1:0-3798 GCA_964649595.1 uncultured Oscillospiraceae bacterium
GGTTATATAACGGTCAGATCGTGTACTATGCCGATACGCTGGATATGATGGAAATGATGATGCAGATGAGAGGCAGGATGGGACAATGAGTGGCGATTACTTTGTCATGCGTGGTATCGACAAAGAGTATATCATGGGCGACGAGGTGCAGCCGGTTCTCAAAAACGTCGATCTGGAGCTGAAGGAAGGCGAATTTCTCTCGATTCTGGGTCCTTCGGGCAGCGGAAAATCCACCATGATGAACATTATAGGCTGTCTGGATACGCCCACCAGCGGCGAATACATACTGCGCGGCAGAAATATCGGCAAACAAAATCAGCATCAGCTGGCGCAGATTCGCTGCCATGAGATCGGCTTTATATTTCAGTCTTTTCAACTGCTGCCCAGAATGAATGCACTTAAAAACGTGGAGCTGCCGCTGATCTATGCGGGCGTGTCGAGCAGAGAGCGCGAAAAACGCGCTATGGAGATGCTCGAAAGAGTGGGACTGAGCGACCGTATGTATCACTATCCCAATCAGCTCTCCGGCGGTCAGCAGCAGAGAGTCGCCATCGCCCGCGCACTTGCTGCCAATCCCACGCTGCTGCTTGCCGATGAGCCGACAGGTGCGCTCGATCAGGCAACGGGCAAGCAGGTGATGAAGCTCTTTCGGGAGCTGAATGATGAAGGGCGTACCGTAATCATGATTACCCATGATCTCAAGATCGCACAGCACGCCAAGCGCATCGTAAATATACTCGATGGCGTGCTTACGGAAGGAGTGAGTCAGTATGACTGATTCCAACCCCATTCGCCGAGGCTGGAATATGTTTCAGGAATCGGTGTCAATGTCTTTTTCAAATATCATTCATAATCGGATGCGCTCGTTTCTGACGGTGTTGGGCGTTATCATCGGCGTTATGGCAATCATTGCGTTGATTACCATTGTGGATGGTGCGACTGCCGAGGTCATGGAGCAGTTTGAAGCGCTGGGCACCGGCAAGCTGACCGTGTCGGCTTCGGGTACGGCGCTCAAGCCCGGTCTGTCCGAAACCGATCTGGACATAATCGCGCAGATTGATAATGTGGCAGGCGTGTCTCCGAGCATTACATCCACATTCAGCGCTAAGCGCGGTGCCGCGTGGACGGATGAGGTTTCTCTGGAAGGCAGAGACGATACCTATTTCAGACAGTCGCAGAATATGATCGTACGCGGACGGGCGCTTAATCAGTTGGACATGGAGAATAATACATGGGTATGCGTCATCAATGAGGAATTGGCACAGTCGCTCTTTTTCGGCGTTGATCCCATCGGAGAGCAGCTTCTGCTGGGCGGACATACCTTTACCGTGGTCGGTATACTCTCTTCTGATTCGGATACCGATGTGATGACTCAGATGATGGGACTGGGCGGCGAAAAGGCGGTCGTGCCTTATACCACTGCCATGCGTATGATCGGCAGCAGCTATATAAACTCGCTGACCGTATATGTAGAGGATACCGATTATACCGATCAAACGGTGGAGGATCTGGAGAATGCGCTGTACGCTGCATTCAATTATCACGATGACACCTACAATATCATCAACATGGAAAGTCTGCTGGATACCATGAACACCATGATGAGCATGATGACCGGACTGCTGGCAGGCATTGCATCGATCGCGCTAGTGGTCGGCGGCATCGGCATTATGAACATGATGCTGGTCTCCGTGACTGAGCGCACGATGGAGATCGGTCTTAGAAAAGCGCTGGGTGCAGAGCCGGGGCAGATTCAGCTGCAGTTTTTGATCGAGTCGTTTATCCTCTCGATATTGGGAGGCTTTGTGGGAATGCTGTTGGGTGTGCTGGTGTCGTATATATTTGCGGTGGCTACCGAAATCACTTTCCGGATTTCGTGGAGTGCGATCATGCTGGGCGTGTGCTTTTCGGCATCGGTCGGCATCATATTTGGATGGGCACCGGCAAGAAAGGCAAGTATGCTCAATCCCATTGACGCGTTGAGAAGCGTATGACGCAATAGAAAGGAAGAATACAGGATATGAAAAGAATGATTCGGGTGATGCTGTGTGCTGTGCTGATCGCCGCAATACTGGCTCCCTGTGCAATGGCGCAGACCATCAGTATGAGTGGATCGCTGCAGCCGACGGATGTGGAGATCATCACGGCGCCCCTGTCGGGCAGCGTGCTGGAGTGTGCGGCAAAGGCAGGAGATAAACTGAAGGCGGGAGAAACGCTGATCGAGATCGACACGGTGCGCATCTATGCCCCCTGTGACGGCGTGGTTGCCGGTCTGCGAGCAAAGGAGGGCGACAGCCTGAGCTGGATCAATGCCTTCTACGGAGCGCCGATGTATGTGGAGCCGACCTCCGAATACATCATTCAGGCTTCCACTACTAACGCTTATGATTCCAATGACAACCGCATGATCCATGTGGGAGAGACTGTGTATCTGACCAGTGTCAACAACTCGTCCCGGACGGGAGAAGGCATTATCACCTATGTAAACGGCGAAAACTACACGGTGGAGGTCATCGACAGCAATATCCGCCTCAACGAGACCTGCCGCATTAGCCGCGATGATGATTCCTCTGCAGAAAAGGGGCGCATTGGTCAGGGCAAGACCACGCGCAATAATCCTATAGCGATTTCAGCGGAGGGCAGCGTGGTGAAGCTGCACGTTTCCGAGGGTGATGAAGTAAAGCGGGGCGATCTGCTGATGGAAATTGCCCCCGATCAGCTCGGCGGCAAGACGGAGAGCACGCTCACTGCACAGCATGAGTACATTGTGCTGTCGATGATGGTCAGCGAAGGTAGCGCGGTTCAGAAGGGACAGCCGGTGGCGCAGGTATTTAAGGAGCTTCGGGCGGTCGTTCAGATCAGCGAGGATGATCTGCTGAGCGCGGCGGTCGGCGACAGTGTGAACGTATATCTGGATATCGATCCCGACGAATATAAGTACAAGGGAACGATTGAGAGCATTTCCTATGTTCCGAGTGAAACTGTAATGGGCGCAGTGATGTATGATGTGACTGTGCGCTTTGAAAACGATGAGATCGTACGCATGGGCATGAGCGTGACGGTAGAAACTATTGAATAAAGCGGATCTATAGAGACGTTTAGAAAAAGCAGGCTGCAGGCGTGATGTTTTGCCGACAGCTTGCTTTTTAATATTATTTTTCGACAGGGATGCTTCACTATCCTTATAAATTTTGAGTTGTCAGAATGAGATGTCATGATTTTGCAAGGAATTATCCGTATGTTCGGTGAAACAATAGTATAATAAAGAAAAACGATGATGCGGAGGCAGAGCCATGAATCTCAGGCAGTATATACAGTCGCTGAAAAACGATATGTCCTTTATGGAAAACGTGACCCACTGGCAGGAAATGCCTGCACGTCCGGCGCGGTATGCGGATTTCCCGGAAGGCATGGATGAGCGCATCTGCCGCGTACTCAATAAGCGCGGCATTTACCGGCTGTATACGCATCAGCGGCAGGCAATGGATGCATCGGCGCGCGGCGAGGACATCGTGGTGGTCACGCCTACCGCTTCCGGAAAAACCATGTGCTATAATCTGCCAGTCATGAGCAGTATTTTAAAAGATCCGCAGGCGCGTGCGCTGTATCTGTTTCCCACAAAGGCTCTTTCTGCCGACCAGGCGGCGGAACTGTATGAGCTGATCGAAGGCGTGGGTGCAGACATCAAATGCTATACCTACGATGGCGATACTCCTGCCGCAGCACGTCAGGCGATCCGACAGGCAGGTCATGTGGTGGTGACCAATCCGGATATGCTGCATTCGGGCATATTGCCGC
>CAZYQB010000235.1:0-3785 GCA_964649595.1 uncultured Oscillospiraceae bacterium
ATTGCCGGTCGTGAGGTGACTTCCATCGCGCCGTGGTGCTTTTCGCCTGAACATCATGGACTTACGGATGCGCAACAGTCCTATTTAATGTATGGGGTTCAAAGTGTTGTGGTCCCGGGCAGCGTCGTACGAATTGCTGAAAGCGCGTTCAGACAGTGCTGTGCGCTGAAGAAGATCATTCTGCCTGAGGGGCTCAAACGAATCGGCGTACATACCTTTGACGGATGCGATCACCTGAGGGCTGTAGAATTGCCAAACGGTATGGAAATAATCGAAGAGTATGCGTTCAGAGATTGCGAACGGTTTACGGAGTTGAAGTTCCCGGAGAGTATCAGACGAGTGGGAAAAGGTGCTTTTTCCTATTGCAGCGGTCTTCAAAAGGTCGTTTTGCGGAGCAGGCTGCGGGATATTGCGGAAGAACTATTTTATAGCTGCACGGGGCTGACGGAAATTGCCTTGCCGCAGGGGATTCGCTCTATCGGAAAGCGTGCCTTTGCAAACTGCAGACGGCTGATGAGCATAAGCATTCCGGGCAGCGTGACCAGCATAGAAAATGAAGCGTTTGCAGGAGATTATTTTCTCAGACGCATTGTACTTTATAGCAGTGTTCAATATATTTCTGAGGATGCGTTTTCTGAATGCGATCATCTGGTGATCTATGCGCCGTCCGGCAGCTATGCCGCATATTTCGCCCGGACACATTCCATCCCTGTAAGGTTTATTGAAGAGTGAATGTATTTTATTAAACAGAGATGCCCGGCGCAGATACAAACATATCATAAACGGGACTGTCGCAGAATTTTACTTCCGCAACAGCCCCGTTTGAGAGTATAGAAAGGACATAAGGAAATCAGCTGCTGCGGATCATTCCCGTCACGATCACTTTGTTTTCCGGCACACATGAAAGCGCCGCTTTTTTTAGCGGCGCGATATCTCTTTGGCACATCGCGCCTATGCCGTCAAATGCCCATTTTGTGCCGAGCTTGTCATATTTGGAAACACACACGCCGTTAAAAGAGCACATTTCCCAGCGCGTGACCACATCCATAAGGTTGTTGCGGATGAACGCACCGATGGCAAAGATGTTTTCAACGGTTGCCGTTGCGGTTGGAATCAGCGGTGTGCGAATCCATATCTCCATCGGGTGATCTGCCGAGCGCACATATTGTGCTGCGTAGAGCAGGTTTTCTAAAATTCGCTCGTTCGGTGCACCGGTAAAGCGTTGGTGTGCGTCGCTGTTAATCAGCTTTATGTCGTAGAGAATATGATTGGTATAGGGAAGTACGGCTTTCAAGTTATCCACAGGCACGCAGCCGCAGGTATCGAGGGCGGTGGTGATGCCTTCTTTATGCATTCTTCGGAAGAACTCTGCCACAAATTCATACTGCAGCAGTGGTTCGCCGCCCGAACAGGTTATGCCGCCGCCAAACTGCTTGTAGTAAATCCGATCTTTGAGGACTTCCTTTATCAGCGTGTCCATATCATATTCCTGAGCCTGTCGGCTCATGGCTTCGGTAGGGCAAATATCTGCGCAGTCACCGCACACGGCGCATTTTTCACGGTCGAAAAAGATGCCTTTTTCACCAGTGGAAAGTGCATGATTTGGGCAGACGGCAATGCAGCTTTTGCAGCCGATGCACTTTGCTTTATCCCACCAGACTTCGTTTTTTCGGCTGATACTCTCCGGGTTCTGGCACCACAGGCAGTGAAGCGGGCAGCCCTTGACGAACACGGTCGTTCTCATGCCAGGTCCATCGTGCATGGTACCGTGGGAAACGTCAATCGTCAATAATTTCTGCATGACACATCACTCCATCGAAGAATGGTTCATGCGGGAGATGAAGTTTTCCTGATATTCGCGCGACATGGTGATAAAGCGCGCGCAGTAACCGGTCACGCGCACCATAAGATTGCGGTATTCCGGCTTTTCAGGATGCTCCATGGCATCCTCAAGCTTTTTAAGATCCATGATGTGCAGATTGATCTGCTGACCGCCGCCCATGAAGAATGCCCATGAGAAGTTACGAATATACTCATGGCGCTTTTCTTTGCCGTCGAAAAAGCGGGGCTGAATATCTACCTGAATGGAGCCGCCTTGAAATTTGCGCATATCGGCGGAAGATGCCGAGTTTGCCAGTGGAATCAGACCGCGCCTGCTTGCGCCTGCCTGTGGATTGATGCCTTGTGCATATACATCGCCTGCGCGTCGCCCGTCGGGCGTTGCACCGATTTCATCTTTATACTCCAGATGCGACATGAAAGCATACAGCGACGGGCGCATCGGCTGACCGCCGCGCTGATTGACATAGCCCTCTGCGATTTCCTGCATGGTATCGCATACGCGAACGAACATTTCGTCCGGCTCAGTCATACCGTTGCCGTACTTGGGCTGAGACAGACACCTCTGACGCATGATCTCATTGCCCTTCCAGTTCGTCCGGCAGGCTTCTGCGATCTCCTTGAGCGTGTAGAGCTTTTTGTCAAACACCAATCGTTTGATGGCGGTAAAGGAGTCTGCGACGTTCGGAATGCCGGAGATGTTGAGTGAGGTATACTGAATGTCCACACCGCGCGGTGCAACCATATCCAGTCCGCGCTCGATCGGTCCGTGAGAGATCATGGGCGTGTACATCTCAGGCTGAGAATCGCCGCGCACGCGGTCAATAGCGGCTTCTGCTTCTTGAAAGGCTTTCATCGTGCGGTGCAGCTCTTGCTCGTAATAGGAATACAGTGCTTCGAAATCGGAAACGTCATCCTCGGCAGCGCGCTTTAAAGCGCGATCCATGATCTTGATGACGCTGATGCGGCTGGTGTCGTGCCCGCACCATTCCTGACCGGGGATGCAGAACCATTGACAGCCGGAGTAGACTACTTTCCACGCTTCCTCGGCGGGAATACCGCTTCGAAGCTGTGCAGCGTACATATTGTCCCAGTTGATGAGAACGGGCGTACTTTCACCGTGGCGCGCCAACACATCGCAGGCATAGTCATAGTAAGCGGGGTCAATATCCGGATGCCACATGACGCCCAGATTGTTGTAGTCGCCCACCAGATCATATGCTTCGAGTGCTACATAGCTCATTTCGTTGGTGGCATCACTGCCATCCTCAAGCCGTCCGCCGAAAGAGAAAAATTGACCTCTGAGTTTCATGTACATCTCTGCGATATATTCGCGTGCTTCCTTTCGGGTCAGTATGCCTGCATCCACGTCTTTTCTGTAGAATGGGTACATATACAGGTCCATTCGTCCGTAGCCATTGCCATGACCGACTGCACGGTCAAACAATATGGCAAACTGCAGTGCCTGTATCGCCTCATAGAAGGTTGAGGGAGCTTTGTGCGCGATGCTGCGGCAGCAGAGCGCGATCTGGCGGAAGCGGGCTTTTTCGCTTTCATCGGATGCTTCCGTTTCCATCTTTTCGGCAAGGGCGGCATAGCGCTCGATATACTTGATGCAGCCGAGACAGACGTGCTCCAAACCTCTTAGATACTGTGTGCGGCGCTCGTTTTTAAGGTCGGTGTACATCTTCAGGCTTTTTCGGATGCGGGAGAGTATTTTGTCATAGCCCTGTTGAAGCACGATCTCCACATCCGGGCAGGTATGACCGTAGGCAGAGGGGAAGGCACCCAGTTCGTTGGAGAGGTTCACCTTTTCGATGATCTCCGCGGCATTGGGTGCGTTGCGATAGGTATGAGAGCGCACACAGCCCAGTTCCCAGTATATCTCGCCCACGATGGTCTCGCAGGGATAAATGTGCGGCTCCATGTTGTCGAGCATGAATTCG
>CAZYQB010000236.1:0-801 GCA_964649595.1 uncultured Oscillospiraceae bacterium
ATGCACAACATTGAGCTGATCGGCGCTCATCTCAAGAATGTCATGATCGAAAACGGAATCGATCCGGATCGCAGAATGCTGGAGATCGTTCCCACCAAGGAAGGCGAAAGCATCTTTGAAACGCCCAGCGGCAGCTTCTGGCGCGCATATCGCTTTATTGAGAATGCTACGGCATATGACCGTGTCATCAAGATCGAGCATTTCTATGAGGCAGGACGTGCATTCGGCGAATTCCAACGACTGCTGGCAGATTTTCCGGCAGAGAAGCTGACCGATACTATTCCGGATTTCCACAACACCCAGAAGCGCTTTTACACCTTCGTGGCTGCTGTTGCGGCGGATAAGGCGGGGCGTGTGCGCGAGGTGGAGGAGGAGATTGAATTCTTCTTTGAACGCCGCCGGATGATGAGTGAGATCGTTCGCAAGATGGAAGCGGGCATTATTCCCATGCGAGTTACGCACAACGATACTAAGATCAACAATGTCATGATCGACAATGATACCGATAAGGCGATCTGCGTAATCGATCTGGATACTGTTATGCCCGGCTGTGCGCTGTTTGACTATGGTGATGCCATTCGCTATGGTGCAAACACCGGTGCGGAGGACGAAGAGGATCTGAGCAAGGTCTCTTTGGATCTGAACCTGTTTGAACAGTTTACTCGTGGATTCCTCTCGGAAGTACATGGTATTCTCAACGATGAGGAAATCCGTTGCCTGCCGCTGAGCATCAAGATCATTGCCTGCGAGCTGGCGATGCGTTTCCTGACCGACTATTTGGAAGGGGACGTTTACTTCAAA
>CAZYQB010000236.1:811-3461 GCA_964649595.1 uncultured Oscillospiraceae bacterium
TGCGTTCGCCGGAGCACAACCTCGTTCGTGCCCGGGCACAGATGAAGCTGCTCACCGATGTGGAATCAAAGTTTGATACGCTTAATGAAATGGTGCTCAAGATCGCTGAGGAGTTTAAAAAATAAGGTTTTAGGCTGTGTTGCGCTGCCGGTGCATTCTGTGTGCATCGGCAGCGTCCAAATAAGGTAATATACACTTGAAAGGAATGATTGCGAAAATGTCTGCATCCAAGTATGATGTTGCTGTCATCGGCGCAGGCGTCGTAGGCTGTGCTATCGTTCGACAGCTCTCCCACTATCAGCTCAAGACGGTGCTGATCGATGCGGCAGAGGATGTCGCAATGGGCGCATCTCGTGCTAATAGTGCCATCGTTCATGCCGGTTACGACTGTCCGGCAGGTTCCGTGGAGGCTCGTCTCAATGTTAAGGGCAATGCCATGTATGACAAGTGGTGCGAGGAACTGGACGTGCCGCTTCAGCGTATCGGCTCTCTGGTCATTGGCTTCAATGACGATGACGCAGCAGTTCTGGAGGATCTGTACAACAGAGGCATCAAAAATGGCGTTCCCGGAATGGAACTGATCGACGGCGACAAAGCGCGTAAGATCGAACCTTCCCTCAGCCCTGCCGTTACCAAGGCGTTGTATGCCGCTACCGGTGCGATCACCTGTCCCTATCAGATGACCATTGCCTGTGCGGAAAATGCCCGTGAAAACGGCTGTGAATGGATGCTCGGCTATCCCGTTACCGCCATGAAGAAGGTGGCAGACGGCGTTGAGATTACTGCAGGCGACAAGGTGATTACTGCAAAGTATGTAGTCAATGCAACAGGTGTATTTGCCGATGAAGTTTCCGCCATGCTGGGCGATACTTCTTTCAAAATCAATCCGCGCAAGGGCGAGTATATGCTGCTCGACCGCACCGCGACCAACGTAAAGACCGTCATCTTCCAGACTCCCTCTAAGCTGGGCAAGGGCGTTCTGGTTGCTCCCACCGTTGATGGCAATATGTTTGCGGGTCCCACTGCAGTCAATCAGACCGACAAGCTGGACGTTTCTGTTTCTCAGGAAGGCATCGACCAGCTGACTGCGCTGTCCACCAAGTCGGTTCCCACCATCAATCTCAGAAGCGTTATTACCTCCTTTGCAGGCATTCGTGCCCAGCCTTCCACCGGCGATTTCATTATCTGCAAGTCTGATGTATGCGAAAATCTCATTCAGGCTGCCGGCATCTGCTCACCTGGTCTGACTTCTGCGCCTGCCATTGCAGAAGAAATCGAAGAGATCCTGCGTGCGGAGGGTGTTGAGCTGGTTGAAAAGGCAGATTATAATCCCATTCGCAAGGCGATCCCCGAGTTCCGTCATCTCTCCAATGAGAAGCGTGCAGAGCTGATCGAGCAGGACTCCCGTTTCGGTCGCATCATCTGCCGCTGCGAGACCATTACCGAAGGCGAGATCGTAGAAGCCATCAAGCGCGGCGCACGTTCTCTCGACGGCGTAAAGCGCCGCACCCGTGCGGGCATGGGGCGCTGTCAGGGCGGCTTCTGCGGACCGCGCGTAATGGAAATTCTCTCCCGTGAGCTGGGCATCCCGATGACCGAGCTGACCAAGTTCGGCGGCAACTCCCGTCTGCTGACCGGCGTGCTGAAGGAGGACTGAGAAAGATGAAAAAGTATGTTGATATTGCTGTCATCGGCGGCGGTCCTGCCGGTCTAGCGGCGGCGCTGGAAGCATGGCGCACCAAGCCCGAACTGAACATTCTCATCATCGAGCGCGATCATGAAGTGGGCGGCATTCTGCAGCAGTGCATTCACAATGGCTTTGGTCTGCATTTCTTCGGTGAAGAACTGACCGGTCCCGAATATGCAGGTCGCTTCATCGCAGAAGTCAAGAAAACTTCCGTGGAGATCATGACCGATACGATGGTTCTTGAGCTGAGCAATGATCGCCGCATCCTCGCCGTAAGCGCGGAGAAAGGTCTGGTTGAGATCGAAGCCAAGGCTGTCATTTTGGCAATGGGCTGCCGCGAACGTACCCGCGGTGCTTTGAATATCCCCGGCGCACGTCCGGCGGGCGTATACACCGCAGGCTGCGCACAGCGTCTGGTCAATATGGAAGGCTATATGCCCGGCAAGAAGGTCGTCATTCTTGGTTCAGGCGATATCGGTCTGATTATGGCTCGCCGTATGACGTGGGAAGGTGCGGAGGTTAAGGTCGTGGCTGAGATCATGCCCTTCTCCAGCGGTTTGAACCGAAACATCGTTCAGTGCCTTGTGGATAACAATATTCCCCTCAAGTTTAATCACACGGTTGTCAACGTGGGCGGACGAGAGAGAGTTGAATCCGTTACCATTGCCGAAGTCGATCCGGCAACTCGCCGTCCGATTCCCGGCACTGAGATCACATATGAATGTGATACCCTGCTGCTGTCTGTAGGTCTGATTCCCGAAAATGAGCTGACCAACGGTGCAGGAGTGGAGATGGATCGTGTTACTTCCGGCGCAGTGGTCGACGAGACTCGTCAGACCTCTATTGAAGGCGTATTTGCCTGCGGCAACGTACTGCACGTTCACGACCTGGTTGACAACGTCAGCAACGAAGCCAAGCTGGCAGGACGCAGCGCTGCCGAATATGTGGCGGATGGCAAAAAGG
>CAZYQB010000236.1:3471-3767 GCA_964649595.1 uncultured Oscillospiraceae bacterium
ATTACAAGGTCAATGCAACCAATGGCGTGCGCTATGCCGTTCCGCAGAGAATTTCTGCTGACGCACAGGGCAAGATCGATGTATATTTCCGTGTAGGCAATGCATATCGTCCTGCTAAGGTGGTCGTTCGTTGCGGCGAAGAGGTACTCGCTACCCGCAGAAAGCAGATCATGACCCCCGGCGAAATGGAAAAGATCACGATCGATGCCGCGAAAATCACCGGCGACATTACTTTGGCAATGGAGGTGTAAGTCAGATGGAAGTTAAGGAAATGACCTGTATCCGCTGCCCGATGG
>CAZYQB010000237.1:0-3751 GCA_964649595.1 uncultured Oscillospiraceae bacterium
CCGCCATGCGGCGAATGTATTTAGCAGTATCCCACAGCGCGTCATCCTGTGCGCCGACAAAGACGATCCTACCATGGATATTTTCCACCTTGATCTTCTCGCTCTCCTGCACAGGATGCAGCCGCTCGGATTCATCGAACATCTTCCGGGAAGCGATCATGTTGCCACTCGCCTTGGATTCTTCCTTAATCTTCTGCCAGTACTGCGGATGACGATACGCATAGGGCAGATACGGCAGCGGCTTGCCGCGCCACGACACGCTGGATTCCCCATCGCCGGGACGCTCGTGCGCGCCGTCCTTGCCATCCTGATAAAATCCCTCCATCACGAAATCCGGAGGACACATCGCAATGGTCAGCGTGATATCCAGGAAATAGGATGCCGCAAGCAACGCCATCATGCCCGTAGTAGACGCTCCGGCAATGCCGATTTTCCTGTTCCCCTGCGCTTTGAGGTACGCAATAGCGCTTTCAAAGCGTTCCAGCGGGTAGTTGTGGTGTCCATAATCCTGCTTATCCGGCGACATCGCCAACACGTTGCAGCCCAGCGCCTGCAGCCACTTTGCCCCGGATACAGCCATCCGGTCGTCCGAAGAATCGCCGAGCATGATGATCATGACCTTATCGGTCGCTTTATCGTTAGGATAATACACGCCATAGAATCCGTCAGATTCAGGACTGAAGTATATCTTCTTCATTCTCTTTTGCCTCCGAACACACTCTGTTTCTTCCGAAGCGAAGCCGCATGTGCAGCCTTGACTTCCTCAACGAATTGCTCAGTATGCTCGCCTGCCAGCGCGCCATGCCCCATGTTTGGAAACACCTTATAGGTGAACGCATAGCCCGCATCCTGCCACTTGCGAATATCCCTTGCCAGCTTCTTTTCCACATCACTTTTCGCACCGTGCCAGATATGCATGTCGGCATTCCGGAACACCTCAAAGTTGATGGGACGGTTGATCAGGCAGTAGTCCTGATTCTTCCAGCTTTGCCATGTGGCGCCCGGACACAGAAGCCGTTCTGCTTCCTCAGGCTTTCTGCCGACGAGCTTGGCAATCAGCTTTTTGCGGACAGGACCAGCCTTGCCCATCATGATATAGAAGAAGCCCGTGAAAAAGAAACAATAGATATCCTTGCCCAGCTTGCTCTTGATCCGGGGATATTCGTGCGTGCTCATGCCGTCGGCAATCGCTGTCGTAATGGTCAGCCTCTGATCCGCCAGCACCTCCAGCAGCACCCGGCATCCGTAGGACAGCGCATACAGGATATGGATCTTTCCGCCATAGTGCTCTACGACATAGTCGCCCACGCGCCTCGCTTCATCCATGACGGAAACAAACTCCGTTTCCGGCTCAGTGGGGTTAAACCCATCGTAGGCCACCAGAATCACATGAAAGTCTTTTGACAATGCCTCCGCCACGGGCAACGCACCTCTGTAACAAATGCCGCCGCCATGGAGGAGCACCATCAGCTTTTCGTTCTGCTGGCCGAATTCAAAGTATTTCAATGCGCTTCAGTCTCCTTGCGTTGACGATGGAACGTTTTCAAAATCAGCCCTGCAAACAGCGCGCACAGCAATCCGCCGATAGCCAGCAGAACAAGCATCTGGCATTCCTCCATCGAATAACCGCCGCGTATCCCGGCAAACAGAGCATTCGCTCCAACAATGCCGCCCGCAAACCCGCCCCAGGTAAGCGCACTGAAGCCGCGATACAGTCGTTTCTTTGGCAGGACACGGTCCAGCTTCAAAATTCGTTCGCTGATCAGTTCTGCGATTCCAATCAACATGGCGATGGCTGGAAGGACTCCGACCAACAAAGAAATCCGAACCAGCGGGATGCCCATAAATGCAGGATGCTTCACAAAGCACCGGATCAGGCAAACAAGATACATAATCCAGCCTGCATTTCCGGGAATGTCGTAAGCCCACCACCGGGCATCGGAAATTTTGGTTTCGTAAATGGTATCCTGTTTCATTGCTTCGCCCTCTTCAAACAGAAGTCACACTTATCCGAACCGGTGCCCAGGGTTCCTTCCCGCTCAAATTTCAGCCCCGGCAGATTGCCGTAAATCCATTCGTCTATTTCACAGGAGAACCGGATGAGTTCTGGACAGCCTATCTCCGTCAGGTATTTGCAGTAGGGACACTGGTTGATATCAAAACAGACTTCATCTTTCGATATGCAGTGCTTTGTGCTTTGGAATCCGGCGTCCTCATTGAAGGAGCTATCCAGCATTTGGGTAAAGATGCGCAGGAACACATAGTCCATACCGGGAATGTGCAGCGCACAGGAAAGCAATTTCGCAATGCGCCTGCCTTCCCGCTCCACACCGGCTTCCAGCATTTCAATGGCGGCTCCCGGGTATGCCTCCTTCAACGCCATGTATACCGCCGCCATGCGGAACATCTGGCCGTCCGTATGCTGCTTCATCTTCTTGGGAAGATGGGCATATCTGGCGCACAGTTCCTCCCAGTTTCTCCCGGCCTTTTCCCAGATCTGCTGAACTTTGTCCCTACCGTATCGCTTGATCAGATCTCTCTTGATATTCCGGTATCCTGTGTCGTGGTCTAAAACCCAAACACCGCTTTTCATAAGCACACCTCTTTCACCTTCTGCACCCACTGTTCGGGATGCAGGACGAGCAATTCCTCATGTTCCATGTCAAAACGATGGATCACAGGATTCCTGAAATGCTTCTGATACCGCTGCAGGTATTTTTCGCCCATCTTTGCCGCGTAGAAGCAATGCACCGTTGTGCCCGGTACGCAGATTCCTTCCTCCAACGGCGTGATCAGATCGGAATAGAACTGGTTGTACACGCTCTCCCTTTTGATAAAGGGTAGACCGCCTTGTCCGATGCCGAACATCTCCGTAAACTTGTCCCGATAGGGTGTGCGCTTCCTTTCCATCAGGCCGCGAAGCATCTTGGGATACTCTCCGTTGCTGACGATTTGGTGAAGCAGCGGAACAGCAATTCTGCATTTCAGCTTGGCTTTCCATGCCGGGTCCTGATCCAGATCGCTGCTGCCGAGAATGACATGGTCGATATGTACTCTGCCGCGCTGCATAAGCAGCCCCGCGAAGGAGCCGCCTAATGAACAGCCATATGCAGCCGCAATATTCCCACCAAAACTTTTGGCGATCAGCTGCTCGATCTTTTCTGTCTCTGCCAACATATCAGGAAATATGGTATCTTCCGTATCATCAAAGCCATCGTAAGAGATGCATACGACATGAAATGATTCTTTCAGCAGCGGGATCACATGGCAGAATGTTCTGCGCCAATGGCAGCAGGTTCCCGGCAAAAGCATCAGCACAGGGGCATCCCAAGAACCAAACTCATAAATCTTCATTAAGCTAACACCTCTCAATTAGCCTCATCTAACTCGCGGTCTAAATTACAGCCACATTCCAGTTAGATGTGACTATCTAAATTTTAGCCCTTCTATTCATCTCTGTCAATCACAAAAAGACTAATTATTGCTTTTCAGTCATCTGGTCCTGTTGTACACCAAACCACACAGACTTTAACGTGTAGCATTGGTAAATACAAGGTGGATAAGCGGGGAACTCTGACTGGACCCAACGATCGAGCACTCCGCAAATGGTTGCATGATGGAGGATTTGAAGCCAAATAACGAAATGCCCTCCAGCGCCGGAGGGCATCATTATCAATATAGATTTATTATGTGAGCTGATCCGTAATCGATAGCTTTTCCACGAGCCGGTATACCTCGGTGAACGGGTTTG
>CAZYQB010000238.1:0-3747 GCA_964649595.1 uncultured Oscillospiraceae bacterium
ACATCACCACCTATCTGGGCATCGGCATTCTGCTTTTCTCCGCCTTCGTGCTGTATAAGACTAAGTTTGGTCTCAGACTGCGTGCGTGCGGCGAGCATCCCCAGGCGGCTGACAGCGTGGGCGTAAACGTATACAAAATTCGCTATGCAGGCGTCGCCATCTCCGGCGCGCTGGGCGGTCTGGGCGGTCTGGTATTCGTAGTTCCCACCTCCACCAACTTCAATGCCACCGTGGCAGGCTACGGCTTTCTCGCTCTGGCGGTGCTGATCTTCGGTCAGTGGAAGCCGATAAAGATCCTCCTTGCAGCGTTCTTCTTCGGTCTGATGAAAACTATCGCCGCTTCCTATTCCGGTCTAAGCTTCCTCAAAAATCTGCCCATCCCCAGCGACATTTACAAGATGATCCCCTACATTGCAACTCTTATCGTTCTCGCCTTTACCAGCAAGAACTCGCAGGCACCCCGTGCCAGCGGCGTCCCCTACGATAAAGGCAGCAGATAGAGCATTTCATTCAAAACAAGAAAAGCCTGTGCACCCGATACTCTTCGCTGCACAGGCTTTTCCATTTCTGCGGTCTCCGCCAGAGCAGCAGAACAGTTTATTTCAGATCGAACGCTTCACAAATTATCTGCGCAGCTTGTTCGGGCAAAATATCCGTATTGTCAATACGAATATAGTTCTCTTTATTAATCTCTCCTGGCAGGGAATTTAAGCGATATTTCTTTTCCAGATACTCAAATATCGCTTCACTCTTTTTGATATCTCGCTTGCTAGGTTTGTGAAGCAGACGGTTTTCCGTGCGGTTGCGCTCGATGCGCAGATCATAATCGGCACACAGTTCCACATAATAGACCTCTGCACCTTGAGAAGTAAATATATCCTCCACGCGCTGGATATAATCCCAATTCGACGTCTGATCAAAAGCCCACATGAACGTAAATATCATTCCTTTTTCATTGCTGGGTGCGTATGCACGGAATATCTCCTCCCGAAACAGATCGGTCAATCTGCTGCGCTCAGCAGGCATACTCTCAAACAACTCGGATACAATATCAATCGTCATGTGATTGTGAAACAGTTTAAGTCCCGTACGCGCAGCAAGTGCCTGTCCGACGGTCATTTTCCCTACCGCGTGCGGACCGGTAATGATAACCAGTTTCATATATGAAAGCTCCTTCCTCTAAAATTTGAATACAGTATAAGCTGTTCTATTTGCTGCGTCAATGTCCCCAAAGTATACGCGTTCTTCTTATGAGCCAAAAATATTTCCGAGCCATTCATGCATTTTTTGAACGGCTCGGAAATGAATTATTTATTTAATTTGCCCGTATCACAGGCTGCTGAGCTCAGCCCTGATGCGGCTCCAGCATACCGATCTTTCCGTCGTTGCGGCGGTAGATGACGCTGGTGATACCGGTATCGGCGTTGATGAATACGAAGAAGCTGTGACCGAGCATATCCATCTGTGCGATGGCATCCTCGACGGGCATGGGCTTGACCTCAAAGCGCTTCACGCGCACCACGGCATTGTCGGTGCCCTCTTCCCAAACGGGCGCGGCATCTGCTTCTTCCTGAGGTGTGACCAGTTCTTCATGCAGCCGCTTTTCCAGCTTCGTGCGATGACGGCGGATCTGACCTTCCAGACGCGCGATCGCCTTGTCTACGCTCATCCACATATCGCTCGAGGTTTCCTCCGCACGGAGAATAACGCCCTTCACGATCAGCGTAATTTCAGCAATGTTGCGAATGTTGCGCTCTTGGGAAAGGCGAACCTGTACGTCCACTTCACCCTTGAAGTAGCGATCCATCTTGGAGATCTTCTTCTCGATGCGCTTTGCCAGTCTCTCGTCAACCGTGATATTTTTGCCAGTGATATTAATACGCATATGCTCAGCTCCTTGTCCTTCCCGCTGACTAATCCATTTTGCCGTGCTGCTCACATCTCTTCGCGGATAAGATACTGCGGCATCCTCCGGCATCAGCAGGGATTCAAAAATTCAGGTCTGACCAAACGCCTGTCCCGCGGCAGGCGTCATCTGCTCTGCCAACGGCGCTCACCTTCCTTTCACTTCACCGATCTTTTTGAATCGATGTTTTATATATTCTGCGTCCGCGTTAATATTCCTGCATCATTTGCACATTTTTCATATTTTTCTCAAAATTTTGTACCGCAATCTTCCCATGTGGTATTTTTTACTTAACCATTGCATTGAACATTAAAGTGTGCTATAATAAAAAAATGCGGTCGATGAACAGCTTTCATCAGCCGCATCTTTGCTTTTGCTGTGGGTATTTATCCATTATCTTACATTCTGTTTCCTCAACGCTCACCTTCTGCGATTGACAAAGCAATTTATTATGGCTATAATTTGAGACATATCGGTCTTGAACGGTTCAAGATCGCATCTACTTGAGTAAGCGGCACATCTCGCCGCAGGAAAGGACATCAAAACATGGCTAAGGCAAAACACGCTGCTCCTAACGATGGTCTCATCAAGTCGCTGCTGCGCGTACTTCAGGGTGCGCTGATCGGTCTGGGCGCCGTGCTGCCGGGCATCTCCGGCGGCGTGCTGTGCGTTATCTTCAAGGTCTATCAGCCCATCATGGAAGTTCTCTCCAATCCCGTCCGTGCCCTCAAAAAGCATTCCAAGCTGCTGATCCCTGTGCTTCTGGGCGTAGTGATCGGTTTTCTGGGCATCGCAAAGCTGCTGGGATTCCTGCTTGAGAACTACGAGGCACCTTCCGTCTGCCTGTTCGTAGGTCTGATCGGCGGTATGCTGCCCTCACTGTTCCGTGAAGCCGGCGAGAAAGGCACCAGCAAATCCTCCTACATCTCTCTGAGCATCGCCTTCGTGATCGTGCTCGCCCTGCTGGTTGCCCTCAAGGTTATCAACGTCAACATCGTCCCCACCTTCATGACCAATGTATTCTGCGGCTTCTGCCTTGCTCTGAGCATCATCGCTCCCGGCATGAGCTTCTCCACTCTGCTGATGCCTCTGGGTCTGTATCAGCCCTTTGTTGACGGCATCGGCAGTCTGAACTTCAGCGTTCTCATTCCCGCAGGCATCGGCGCAGCGCTGACCATCATCCTGCTTGCAAAGCTGATCTCCTGGCTGATGGATAACCACTACAGCGTCATGTTCCATGCCATCATCGGCATCGTCATTGCCGCAACCCTCGTTATCATCCCCTTCTCCAGCTTCGTACCGGGCGGCACGATCGTCAGCGAAGCTGGAATTGCCAGCGTTGTAACCGTTTCCTCCGTCATCCTCAATGCAGTCTGCCTGATCGGCGGCGTAGTCGCAGCCCTGCTGCTCGACCGAATGAACCAGCGCGTAAGAGGTTAATGATCTCATAAGTTGATCCTTTCATGCCCTGCAGGCTTATGTTCTGTGGGGCATATTCTGTTCTCTGAAAAAGCTGCCGCCTGCCTTTTTGTCAATTTCTCATTGTATTTTTGTTCAATTCGTGTTATACTTCTTATCGTGTCGTAGCAGGCACCTGTATAAGCTCATAATATGGTTGAGCGTCTCTACCAACTGCCGTAAAGGGTTGACTACAGACACCTGTAGCCAACCCTACTTTTTGGGGGAGGAAGAAACATGGATTATGAGGTCATTATCATCGGCGCAGGTCCCGGCGGTATTTTCTCCGCTTACGAACTGCTTGAAAAAAAGCCCGGCATTAAAATCGCCGTATTTGAAGCCGGTCACGCACTCGACAAACGCCGCTGCCCGATTGACGGAGA
>CAZYQB010000239.1:0-3743 GCA_964649595.1 uncultured Oscillospiraceae bacterium
TGATCCATGGAGGAAACCATGGGAACGACCACATTGCCGTCGGTAAAGGACAAAACCGATACTTCGGGGCCGGTCAGGAACTCTTCGATAACAACAGTAGCACCCGATGCGCCGAAGATGCGATCATTCATGATGGAGTTGACCGCGTCCATTGCCTCTTCGCGGCTGTTGCAGATCAGAACGCCCTTACCCAGCGCCAGACCGTCCGCCTTGACGACCAGAGGCAGCTTATGATTCTTGACATACTCCAGCGCCGCGTCAGCCTCGGTAAAGGTCTCATAAGCGGCAGTGGGGATGCCGTACTTCTTCATCATGTTCTTGGAGAACGCCTTGCTGCCCTCGATGATGGCGGCGTTCTTTCTGGGACCGAAGCAGGGAATGCCCTTTTCCTCAAGCAAGTCTACCAGACCCAGTACCAGCGGATCGTCCGGAGCGACGACCGCGAAGTCAATTGCATTTTCGGTGGCAAAGGCAGCGATCTTGTCCAGATCCTTTGCACCGATGTTCACGCACTCAGCATCCTGAGCGATGCCGCCGTTTCCGGGCAGCGCATAAATCTTTTCAACCGTGGGATTTTCCTTGATCTTCTTAATGATGGCGTGCTCGCGTCCGCCGCCGCCAACGACCATGATTTTCATTATTTTCGTCCCTTTCAATTTCAAAGCTGGGGAATCTGCTCCAAAAGCCTCCCTCCTTGAGGGAGGTGACACGGTGCAGCCGTGACGGAGGGAGTTTCATGGAATAAGCAAACTCTTCATAATCCAACGAACTCCCTCATTCAGCTTCGCTGACAACTTTACCCATTCTTTCCATACAAAACGATAAAATCCGCCGCGCTTCTTTTTACACGAAACGCGGCGGCGAGTGCCGGATGGGAATTGTCGGACTCAACCCCGACCGCCGCTTCGGCAAATCATCAAATTAGTGATGGAACAATCTCAGACCGGTAAATGCCATGGCGATGCCGTACTTATCGCAGGTAGCGATGACATGATCGTCACGGATGGAGCCGCCGGGCTGAGCAATATATTTCACGCCGCTTTTGCGCGCACGCTCAACATTGTCGCCGAAGGGGAAGAAGGCATCGGAGCCAACGGAAGCACCGTCAAACTTTGCCAGCCACTCCTTCTTTTCTTCCGCGGTCAGCGGCTCGGGACGAACGGTGAAGTACTGCTGCCATACATCATCGCCCAGTACGTCCTCAAATTCGTCGCCCATGTATACGTCGATGGTGTTGTCACGCTCGCTGCGTCCCAGACCTTCCGCAAACTGCAGTCCCATGACCTTGGGATGCTGGCGAAGGTGCCACAGGTCTGCCTTGTTGCCGGCAAGACGTGTGCAGTGGATGCGGCTCTGCTGACCTGCGCCTACGCCGATGGTCTGACCGTCCTCAACATAGCACACGGAGTTGGACTGGGTGTACTTGAGGGTAATCAGAGCAATAATCAGGTCGCGCTTTGCCTCATGGGGAATGTTCTTCTCGGCGGTGGGAATGTTGGTCAGCATTTCCTCGTTGATCTCCACGAAGTTGTGACCCTGCTCAAAGGTCACGCCGAATACCTGCTTGGTTTCGATTTCGGCGGGCACATAGTTCGGATCGATCTTTACGATGTTGTAGCCGCCCTTCTTTTTCTTCATGAGGATCTTCATGGCGCCCTCGGTGTAGCCGGGAGCGATCACGCCGTCGGAAACCTCCGGAGAGATCAGGCGTGCGGTGGCGGCGTCGCACTCGTCGGACAGTGCGATCCAGTCGCCGAAGGAGGACATACGGTCAGCGCCGCGGGCGCGCGCATAAGCGCACGCCAGAGGACTGAGCTTGGCATCTTCCTTGACGAAGTAAATCTTCTTGAGGGTATCGGTCAGCGGCAGACCGACTGCAGCACCCGCAGGGCTGACGTGCTTGAAAGACGCGGCAGCCGGCAGACCGGTCGCCTTCTTCAGTTCACTGACGAGCTGCCAGCCGTTGAGCGCATCCAGAAAGTTGATATAGCCGGGCTTGCCGTTGATGACCTCAATGGGCAGCTCGGAGCCGTCCGCCATATAGATACGGGAGGGCTTCTGGTTGGGATTGCAGCCGTACTTGAGAGCGAGTTCGACAGGCATAGTTGAATCCTCCCTTACTTGTTCTTATTGATGATACGAGTGGTGATGGAATGTACGCGCGGATCGATCATGCGCACAAACAGGGAGATGCGGTTCTCTTCGTTCAGGCTCTCCCAGATCTGGTTGGTGATCTGGTCGATGTTGCCGTTGAGCTGTACCGCTTCCGGTTCACCCTCGAAGGAAGGCAGCGGATTTCCGTCGGCAGCGTAGGTGTGGATGAAGTGACCTACGCCGTTCATAGGACGGTCATAGTCATAATAGAAGCGCTGGCAGACAGCAGGATTTCCGTTTGCACTCTTGAGGATGCTCAGGCGATAAGAGAAGCTGTCGTTCGCCATGCGCACAATGCCGCTGATACGGGGAGTATAATTGGGTGCGTCCGGCTCGAAGGTGCGGCTGCTCAGAGCAGTTTCAAAGCTGCCGCCGCTGACCATGTGGTCATAGATGGTATCGGTCTGATCGCCGTTGGTCACGATGGTAGTATCGCCCAGCACGCGCACGGCATTGTAGATGACCAAAGAGGGATCGGTCAGCTTTGCCGGATCAAACGCTTCGGTGCGCAGACCGTCGCCCTGAGGCATAAAGATACGGTTGCGGCTGTTGACGCTGCGGCCCATGATGAAGTAGGCAGCGACCGCCTTGCCCTCATGGTTTGTGCCCAGAATAATGCCGCGACCGGGATAAGTGGTAGCGGAAACCGCATCCTTGAGAAGCGAAATTTTCATCGGTAGTTCCTCCCCCGTATATTATGGTCGGATAGAATATGTCTGACGGATATCCGGGAATGTCTGTATAGATCAGTTGTTTGCAATGCTGTCGGAGATCATTCTGACGGCTCTGGGCAGCAGCTCCCATTCCGCCTGCTCCATGACGCGCTTCTGAAGCACTTCGGGCGTATCGCCTTCGAGCACCTCCACCGCCTTCTGAAGCAGGATGGGTCCCCCGTCCACCTCGCCGTTGACCAGATGCGCCGTGGCACCGGTCACTTTCACGCCGCGCGAGAGCACCGCCTCATGCACCTTGAGCCCATAGAAGCCCATGCCGCAGAAGGAGGGGATCAGCGCCGGATGGATGTTGACGATTTTGTTTTCATAGCGCTCAAGCACGCGCTCCCCGATAATGCCGAGAAAGCCTGCCAGCGCGATCATATCGATCTGATGCTCCTCAAGAAGTTCAAGAAGCTGCTGATCGTACTTATCGGGATCGGGCTGCATATACTTGGACAGCACAGCGCCCTTGATTCCGTGATTTTTGGCTCTTTCGAGCGCAAAGGCTGCCTTGCGGTTGCTGACCACCAGCGTGATCTCACCGTTGGGGATCAACCCCGCCGCCTGCGCATCGATGAGCGCCTGAAGATTGGTGCCGCCGCCCGAAACCAGAACGGCGATTTTCGTCTTTGCCATTACAGAATCACCTTTTCATTGGCGTTTTCGATGATCTCGCCGATGACATAAGCGTCAATGTCATACTCCTTCAGGACAGACAGCGCCTCTTCCACTTCCTCAGCGGGAACGACGATGCTCATGCCGACGCCCATGTTATAGGTGTTGAACATATCGCGCTCAGGAATATTGCCCCACTTTGCGATCATGTCGAAGATGGGCAGCACCTTGACAGCGCTCTTGTCGATCTTGGCGCAC
>CAZYQB010000240.1:0-1554 GCA_964649595.1 uncultured Oscillospiraceae bacterium
AAAAGCTTTTTCCTCAATAAAGGTGATGGAATCGGGCAGTACGACCTCTTCCAGACCATCGCACATCTGAAAAACGGTAGTTCCAAAGTCCGCGGGAACGCTGTTAAAAGTAACCTTTTTCAGAGTGTCAATATCCTTGAAGGCATCTGCACCGATTTTCTCTACGCTGGCAGGAATGTTCAGCTCGGTGATAGCAGAATAGGCAAATGCCGTCGCGCCGATGCTCTTCAGCGTAGAAGGCAGAGTGACGTTCGCCAGCTTGGGGCAAGTACGGAATGCAATGTCGCCAATCAGTGTCGCGCCCTCAGCAATTACAACCGTTTCAAGCTCGTAGTTATTGACAGCAAGCTTGCTTCCCCAGGAAGTAACGCCGTTGCCGATGGTGATCGACTTCAACTTGTCCATGTTAGCAAATGCTGCGCCGCCCAGCGTGGTCACGCTGTTAGGAACGACGATGCTCGTTACTTCGTTGGCATCGTTGAAAGCGTTAGCTGCAATAGCCGTTACGAGATATTCAACATCCTCTACTGTGATCTTTTCGGGAATAACAACATCACCACTGGCAGACTTACCGTCGGTCACCGTAGCAATGTTGCCTCCGTCATCCGCCGTCGTGAGTTCATAGACTATATAATCGATAGTAGTAACAGGTGATTCCGGCAAAGCCACCGGAGCCTCATAAGAGGTGTTGATCTCCTGACTAGCTTCCGCCAGACCGGTGAAGTATTCGCCAGCTTCTTCATCGACGACGATGAGCTCGACCTCAGCGGCATCATTGAGCAGGATCGCCTTCTCGTTGAGAGCGTAGGCAGTCTTTGCCTTGATGGAGGTTTCCTTCACTGTCAATTCAATGCCGTCTGTCTCAATAGTAATCGCAGTCTCTTCCGTCTCGATCTTGGAACCGGTCACCATGACGATGAACTCGGCATCCTCAGTTTCCAGCTTCTCGCCAGAAATGACCAGAACATTATCCTTCGCCTTGATCTCGGCATTGGCGATGACAACGATCAGTTCTTCCGCCTCTTTATCTTCGCTGACAACCTTGATCGCAGGATCACATTCTGCAGTAATGACATTGCCCTGTGCATCAATGTTCAGACTCTTGTCGATGACGATGGTTTCCGTAATGGTCATGTCGTCCAGGATCTCAATCGTCTCATACGCTTCGGCCGCAGCAATCGCTTCTGCAACAGAAGCATAAGTCGCATCGCCCACCTGCGCGACCGGCTTCAGGGTACCGCAGTGAATGCATGCATTCTTTTCATCATATTTATGATGAAAAGAGACTATAGTCTCTTTTCATCATATTTATGATGAAAAGAGACTATAGTCTCTTCGCCGCCTTCAAGCACCGCGCCGCACGCTGAGCACTTGATCCCTTCGGTCACACCGGGTGTCGTGCAAGTTGCTTCAACTGCTGGAATCGTCTCGGTGTTCTCATGGGCACATTCGGTGTTGGTATCGCTTTCATCGTCGGCTTCGCCTTCGATGTCGGCATTACCTTCGGTGTCAGTGGAACCTTCATTGTCGGCTTCACCTTCGGTGTCGGTGGAA
>CAZYQB010000240.1:1654-3738 GCA_964649595.1 uncultured Oscillospiraceae bacterium
ACCTTCGGTGTCAGTGGAACCTTCATTGTCGGCTTCACCTTCGGTGTCGGTGGAACCTTCATTGTCGATTTCACCTTCGGTGTCGGTATCATCGCTTACGATAGCTGCGCCGTCGCCCTCGGCGTTGGTATCATCGCTTACGATGACCGGGATCACCTCCTGTGCAACAAGAACCTCGCCGCACACGGAGCAATGCCTGCCCTCAGTCAAACCGGTAGTAGTCTGAGTGGGCGCGATCGCCGCATCGACCACCTCGGTATGTCCGAGTACCTCCGTTTTCTCATCGCCGACGTAACTATCTCCGCAAGTACACATGAGAGTGGTGTAGCCCTCTTGCGTACAAGTTGGTGTAGTTACGACTTGGATGTTGTAGCTGTGCTCATGGTTGACCACAGCCCCCTCGTCGGCAAATGCGCTAACAGACAGTACATTGGTCAGTACCATCGTTACCACAAGAACCAGACTCAGGATACGCCTAAATCTACCGTTCATATCAATAACCCCTTTCCAATGATATTCGGTTTGAGCGATCCCGATTGCCGCATATCCTTTTGATACACGGAAGGCAGAGTCCGCCCCCCTGCTCTTTCAAACCAAGTACACAAACTTGCCATTATCCTTAGCATAAGTATACTACTGTATTTTAAATAATTCAATACTTTCACACTAATTTTCTAAGTGTGATTTTTCTCATTATATATCTTGGTACCTGCTCACTGTTCCTCATCACCGTCGAGTCCGACATATTCCAGCATTTTTTTCCGTCTTTCAAGCTCATCCTTTTTTAATAATGACAGCTGCCTGCTATGTTTGCGCAAAACGGAACGCGACATAAGCTTTTCTATCAAACGCACACACCACATTACCGGAAGCAGCCACGGATGCCTGTCCAGAACCGGATACCGATTTTTGAAATACATCACACCGGGAAAAAGACGACGCGTAAGATATTTGATACGGCTGTGGAGGGCTGAACCTGATTTGCCCATGTCACGAACGCCATCGTTCAATGCAGCGTTAAGTGACGATCCCCAGCTTCCATTGGAGAAAATGACCTGCGTCATAAACTCCCCTCTTTCATCCGGTTCCTCTTCTTCAAACCACACCGCAAGCAGTCTGCAGATGTTCTGATAAAATTCCCACAATCTCAATTTTTTCAGCACCGATCGCAGATATGTCTGATCCATCGCTGGATGATTACGCAGATATACCCATAGATCCACCATGTGCCTGCAGCCAATGCCTGCTCTGGAATAGTGCTTGGCAAAATGAGTCAGCAAAAATGCGAATGTATGCTCGTCGTCCATGGCATATCGCGTTCCTTCTTTTACCTGAGCATATTTCCATCCACTCTGAAAGTAAGCATACCATTCTTCGCATTTAGGCGAGATCGGATACTTGTGCAACTCCACACATAACGAATCGGATGTCCATTCAATATGATAATCTATTTCATTGCCTTCGGAAAATCCAAGCGCTTTCATGACGGGCGCGATCTGTTCATACTGTTCCATGCGAATCAGCACATCCGCCATCCCCCATCATGCGAAGCTCCGGTCTCGGATACATTTCCTTCATGATGCAGCCCTTCAGCGGAAGATAATCGATCTGATTATCTTCAAAAGCAGCAAATACCCGTTCCAGATCACGCATCTGCCTCTCGTTTATCTGCAGCGCTCTGCAGTAGCCTTGAAACAGACGCTGCATCACTGGTTTCTGTGGGTCGATTCCGCAATTTACAGCGCCGGCATATATGAGCGATGCCATATGATGCGCTTTCGTTTTCTGATACGCTTCGGCGATATCAAACCCTTCAGGCAGCGCAAGCTTCTGCCCCGTTATCGCGCTCTTCAACAGCGTAACCGTACCTTTCTGCACCGTATCCATTTCTTTCACCCTCCGAAAGCTATGCTGTCAGTTTTCTTAAAAACTTCCGTTGAAAATTAATAATTAGAAAATCACCCGTGCGTTGCAACAACACACGGGTGATTTTCTGGCGGAAGCGGTGGGATTCGAACCCACGTGCCCTTGCGGACAACCGCATTTCGAGTGCGGCTCGTTACGACCACTTCGATACACTTCCA
>CAZYQB010000241.1:0-3730 GCA_964649595.1 uncultured Oscillospiraceae bacterium
ATGCCTTCGTGGTTCTCCTGCGCTTGAAGGAACTGAAGCAATCAGTTCTACTAAGGTACGCGAGCGAATCAGAAACGGCGAAAGTGCGGCAGATATGCTTCATGCAGGTGTTGTGAGGATTATTGAAGAACAAATGAAAGGAGCAGAGGATGATGGTCAGCCGAATCGATAATTTCAGAGGAGAATACTTTTTTCTAAGTAATTTTTTCAGTGCGTCTGTTGAGTGGGAAGGGCTGACATACCTCAACAGCGAGGCGGCTTTTCAGGCGGCAAAAGTGCTGACGATGGAAGAAAGATTGCAATTTGTGTATCTTGATCCAAGTCGTGCAAAGCGTAAGGGACGGCAGGTGAAGCTGCGTGCGGACTGGGAACAGGTCAAGTATGGCATTATGGAGGAGATCGTGAGAGCCAAGTTTACGCAGAACGCTGAGCTGGGCAAAAAGCTGATTGCCACCGGCGATGCTGAGCTGATCGAGGGCAATATATGGGGTGATACCTGCTGGGGAATTGATCTGAGAAACGGGAAAGGAAGTAATTATCTCGGACGGATACTGATGAAAGTGCGCGCAGAACTTAGAAAAAGCAATTGAACTTAGAAAAAGCAATTGAAAAAAGCCGTTGGCATATGGTCGGAATATGTGATATAATATACATCGGTTTGAGATGCAAATAAGATAATACGAGGTTTGGGAATATGAATAAAAAAGAAATTGCTGAGATTCGCCGCCGACTCAATCCCGAGCGCACTGCCGTTACGCGCATTCGAGGATGCTATGTCAACACTCAGAAAGAGATCATCTCCATGTTCAGCCATATGCCGCAGACCATGCCCACGGAGGAGTTGGAAAAGTATATGGCGATCTTCAAAAAGACGCTCGCCGGCACACCCGACAAAAATCTGCTGGGCATCGAATTTTCTACGGAGCAGGTCAGAGAGGGCGCAGAGCACGCGCTGCTGACTGCCCTGTGTGACAGTGCACTGGAGGATGATGAAGTTGTGGAGGAATTCTTCTCCCGAGTGATCGATGTGCTGACTATGGAGGAGGACAATTACCTGATCGTACTGATGCACGATTCATATGATGTTCCGCGCTTTACTTCCGATGGGGAACAGCTTGAGGACAGCTCTGAAGTGTTCAATTATATCATGTGCGGAGTGTGTCCGGTGCGCCAGAGCAAGCCGGCACTGAGCTATCATGCGCCCGATAACGGCTTCCATACCCGTGTGCTCGACTGGGTTGTAAACGCTCCGGATATGGGCTTTATATTTCCGGCGTTTGAAAACGGCGGCGCCAATATCTACA
The DNA here is from genome assembly GCA_964649595.1 of uncultured Oscillospiraceae bacterium. Taxonomy (GTDB): domain Bacteria; phylum Bacillota; class Clostridia; order Christensenellales; family Aristaeellaceae; genus RGIG2066. The sequence goes on from CAZYQB010000241.1 coordinate 1,305, forward strand.
ATACCATGTATTATATGCGCGATGTCGAAGCGGAACATGATGCATTTATTGAGTCGATTTTCTGCGGGACTCGCCCGATGCCTGCGGCAGAGCAGAAGGAAATCTTTCAGAGCATTCTCGTAGATGCGTTGGAAGAGGAATGCAGCTTTGATGTGGTACAGGCGGTCAATGACCAGATCGCCGAACGGTTGAATGAGCAGAAGGCAGACAAGGAAGCCGAGCCGCTGCGCATTTCCCGAAACGAAGTGACAGATATGCTGCGCGTCAGCGGCGTGCCGGAAGATCGGGTAAATGCATTTGCACAGCAGTATGATGAAAAGCTGGGCGAGGGTACTGATATCAGTGCGGTCAATTTGGTGGAAACTAAGAAGATCAGCCTGCGTACGCCTAATGTCATCATCAAGGTGGACGGTGACCGCAGTGATCTGATCGAAACCCGCGTGATCGACGGCAGAAAGTACATTCTCATCCGCGCGGATGAGGGCGTGGAACTTAACGGCGTGAATCTGAGTATCACCGATGATCCGGCGAATGCCGCGAGCGATCCGAATGAATGTCCGTTTGATCTGTAAGGAAGGACATTAACGAGGCGTACATTGGAATTCCATGAGTATATTCCGAGGTTAAACGGATCAAAGGCGCCATAGATGAAGAACTATGGGGATGTGATTTGCTATGCGCTGGCAATCGCCAATCTGGACAATATCGATTTGGAACCGGCAATACGCGTCAAAGAGGAAAATGAACCAGAGCAGATATCCATCTGCAGTGAAATTTGAAGAAAACAGGTAATCTGAAAATTAGATGATATGCGAAAAGACCGCCTGCCTTTTGAGCAGACGGTCTAAATTTATAAATTCACAAGGCGATCAGATCATCTTACTTGACAACTTCAACACCATCAGGCAGCGAGATGACAGCATCCTTGCCCTTCTCCATATCAACGGTAATCAGACCGCAGGGTGTGGGAACCTCGATATGCGCCTGATTGAGACCCAGCAGCGAGGGCGCAAGACGGATCTTCTTATAACCGGCTTCCACGATTTCCAGACCCAGCAGAGCCTTGGGCACAGAGTAAAGAGGAGTTCCGCCCCATGCGTGGCTGTGGTCGAAGCTGTAGGTGGGTTCGGGCATGATAAAGCCCTCTACCAGCCCCTTGGAACATTCCTGGATCGGCGCTTTCCAGTCTCCGGCAAGAGCAAGTGTGGCTTCTTCTCTTAGACCCAGACGGAAGATCGCTTCAAACAAGAAGTGCTTGAAGTAGGGTTGGCAGGCACCCCATTCCTTGTCGGAAAGGACTTTGCGGATAAGCCTTCTGCCGGTTTCATCGTCGCATACGCCGAAGCAGGAGCACAGGATATTGGAATGCGGCATATAATAGCGCTTTTCCACATTCTGCGGCAGATAGCGGTAGAGCATCTCTTCGGGAGAGGGGGTGTTCAGACCATCGAAATACAGACCCTTTTCAGCATCGTACAGCAAGGTATTCATTGCTTCGCGCAGGGAAGCAGCCTTTTCAAGGCAGTACGCGGCATCGGCTCCTTCACCCAGCTCGGCATAGACCTTGGCAGCGGTGGTCAGTGCGCCGTGATAGAATGCGCACAAACTGGTCTGTCCGAGTGCCTTGGGTGGATGATGCATCGAGATCTCGTCGATGTATATCCAATCGATGAACATATAATCCGGCGGAGTCTCGATCAGACCATTGTCGCCCATGTAGGATTCAAACAGGTTCAGCAGCAGATACAGCGCATCCTGACAATCCTTGAGCAGTGCGCGGTTGCCGGTAATGAGGTATACATCCCACAGCATCATGACCCAGATCAGACTATAGGTAGTGTGGAACATACGACCGTTGTGCACGCGCATCAGCTCGGCAGTGCGTACGATGTCAAATTCAGCCAGATCCATATCTCCGTAGGACATAGAGGTCATTAGGCTTTCGATATAGTAGTCACCGGTGCAGGCAAGCGGCTCGGAGTGCTTCGGGCTGTCGAGATGGATCATCTGACGGCAGTACTTGAGTGTGTGGCGGCATACATCCATGACCAGATTGAGGTCTTTGTCATCAGTCATGGTGTGCGCGCAGGAATATACCGGATAGTTGGTACCGGTGACGTAGGGAGTGATCTCAAACTCATCAGCACTGTTGTTGGTAACTTTAAACAGATACTTGCCTACGCTTTGTAGCTGCAGACCGCGGAAGGTATCGTCGCCGGTGAACTTGAGATCATAGTGGGCAACGCTGACATCGGTTTCGATGCAGTCTGCTTCGACCAGAACCTCGCCCTTTGCCTTGATATCAAAGGTCACAAAACCGGCATAGATCATGTCGAATTCGACCTCGAAGATCTTGCTCTCACCGGCTGCGACCATTCAATTTTTTCTTCGGTGACATTGGCGTATCTGCCCTCGTCATCATAGTC
>CAZYQB010000242.1:0-3702 GCA_964649595.1 uncultured Oscillospiraceae bacterium
TATGACCGGACCGGCGCAGAGCGTCTTTTCAGGTGAATATCCGGTAAATCAATCGATTTAAGGGTATTTTTGAGGCGTTTTTGAAGTTCTGAACATAGTTTCGGCGCAGATTTGAAGGGAAAAGGCTTCCCTTTTGGCGAAAAATGATATACAATATAAAAAGGGGAGGCTGCTTTTTATGATCTTTAATGCGTTGGGTGTTCGGATGTACTATGAGGTGCATGGCGAGGGCGGAAAGCCGCTTTTGCTTTTGCACGGATGGGGCGGGAAGTGCGAGAGCTTTCTGCCGGTCACTCGGGATTTTCAGGATACGCACAAGGTGTATGTGGTCGATTTTCCGGGTCACGGGCGCAGCAGCGAGCCGCCCAAGCCCATTGAACAGCCGTGGTCGGCGGATGATTTTGCCGATTTGATCGCTGCCTTTATTGAGGAGATGGATATTCGCGGCTGCGATATCATTGCACATTCTCACGGCGGACGGGTGACGCTGTCGCTCGCATCGCGCCGCCCCGAACTGGTGGGAAAGTTGGTGCTGACCGGATGCGCAGGTCTGCCGCCCAGATATACCGGCAAGCAGACGGCGCGCTCCAAGCAGTATAAGCGGCTCAAAGCGATCGTGGAGAGCAAGATAGTGCATATGCTCTTTGGAGAAAAGCGGATAGAGATATGGCGCGAGGCGCTGATCCAGAAATACGGTTCGAGCGACTATAAGGCACTCACGCCGACCATGCGCCCGACCTTTAATTGTGTGCTGCGGCAGGACATGACTGAATGTCTGCCCCGCATCAAGGCATCCACGCTGCTTATCTGGGGGGAAGAGGACACGGCAACACCGCTGTGGATGGGTCAGGAGATGGAAAAGCAGATTCCCGACGCCGGTCTGGTGCCGCTTTCGGGCTGCGGACATTTCGCCTATCTGGACAGATATCAGGACTTCAAAGCGATCGTGCGTCAGTTTATCGGCTGACGGTCGAAATGTACATTAAAAGACCCGAAAATTGAATATGGAGGGGATAGAAAGTGGAAATTATCCTTGGAGGGGTTGCTCTGATCGCTTCGGTCATCGTTGCCCGGTATTATCTGCATATGTTTCAGCTGGAAAGCTATCAGCTCGATGGCTACATTCGCTGGCTGAAGAAGCATCATGACAAGCATTTGGGCTGGACGCTCAACATTGGCGTAGGTGCGGGCATTGCTTATTATTTGATCGGGCTGTTCCTCAATCTGTTTATCGGAAAGAGTTCCTGGACGGTCAGCGGAATAATCACGGTGCTTTTCTTTGCACTGGGGGCATATCTGCTCGACAGAAGTCTGCATTCCCAGCCGGCAAAGAAGCCGCTTGTGTATACCCAGAGAATGAAGCGCTTGTATACGGCGCTGGTGGTGATTGCGGTGCTACTCGCCGCCGCGCTTCAGGTGCTGACGCTTCCGGGCGTATTCCTGTTTGTGGCGGTGCCGTATCTGGCACTGGCGGCAGGCTTTGTGATGCAGCCGATTGAAAAAGCGATCTCGAATTGGTTCTTGAACGATGCCAAGCGCAAACTGGAAGCGCGTGAGGATCTGATTAAGATCGGCATTACCGGCAGCTACGGCAAGACCTCTACCAAGTTTATTCTGGCAACCATTCTTTCTGAAAAATATAAGGTTCTGGCAACGCCCTCGAGCTTCAATACGCCCATGGGTCTGACTCGCGTCATTCGTGAACAGCTGCTCGACAGCCATCAGGTATTCCTGGCGGAGATGGGTGCGCGCCATGTGGGTGACATTGCCGAGCTGGTTGATCTGGTGCATCCCACCTACGGTGTGCTGACCTCGGTGGGCGCACAGCATTTGGAAACCTTCGGCAGCATCGATAAGGTTGCCGATACCAAGTACGAACTGATCGCCGGTCTGCCCTCCGACGGCGTGGCATTTTTTGCCTCCGACGGCGGCGAGGTAGATAAGCTGTATGAGCGTGCCACCGTTAAAAAGTATCATGCCGGACTGACCGGCGGCTGGCTGGATATGTATGCGGAAAACGTGGAAGTGGGACCCGGAGGCAGCAGCTTCGTTCTCAAGAACGGGCTGGGTGAGCGTGCGACCTGCCGCACCTGCCTGTTGGGAAGACACAACATACAGAACATCGTGCTGGCCTGCGCGGTTGCCAAAGAGCTGGGGCTTACGATGGAGCAGATCGCTGCCGGCGTAAGCAAGCTTGAACCGGTGGAACACCGCCTGCAGCTCATTTGCGGAGGTAACGGCGTTACCGTGATCGACGATGCATTCAACTCCAACCCGGTAGGCGCAAAGGCAGCGCTCGACGTGCTGTCTGCATTCCCGGGGCGCCATGTGATCGTTACTCCCGGCATGGTAGAGCAGGGTGAGCAGGAGGAGGAGATCAATCGCCGCTTCGGCAGACAGATGGCACGCGCGTGCGATGTGGTGATCTTAGTGGGCAGAAAGCATACTGCGCCTATCGTGGAAGGACTGCGCGAGAGCAATATGGATGAAGCAAACATCCATGTGGTCAACACTCTTGAAGAGGCGACCGCCATCCTTGGACAGATCGGACGAGTAGGAGATACCGTGCTGTTTGAAAATGATCTGCCCGACAATTATTCGGAAAATCAGTAATTAATGATCGTTTCAGATGACGATTCAAAGCGACAGCGGAGGAAATGAAATATGAGTGTGAATCTTGCGGTGATCTTTGGCAGCCGTACCTGTGAACATGATGTATCCATTATTTCCGGTCTTCAGGCGGTTCATGCGGCAGAGGATGCCGGTATGAACGTGACCATCGTATATATCGGACGTGACGGCAAGTGGTATATCGGTGATGCGCTCAAGGATACCAAGTTCTATACTACATTTGCAGCGGACAAAGTAACGCACGTTCTGCCGATGGCAGAAAACGGCAAGCTGCTGCTGATCGAATATCCTACCGAGAAGAAGAAGCTCTTTGGCGGCGGCAAGAATGTTCTTAAAACCATCGACGTGGCAATGCCCGTGATGCACGGCATGAACGGCGAGGACGGTACCCTGCAGGGTATGCTGGAGCTGTGGAATGTGCCGTATACCTCATCCGGCGTGCTGGGCTGCGCGGTGGGCATGGACAAGATCGCCATGAAGCAGCTGTTCCGCGGCTGCGGCTTCCCGGTGCTGCCCGACATCTGGGCGGATCGCGCCGAATGGGAAACCAAGCGCGAAGAAGTGCTCGACCGCGCCGAAGCTGTGATGCCCTATCCGATGTTTGTAAAGCCGGCAAATCTTGGCTCCTCCATCGGCATCAACCGCGCCAATGACCGCGCTTCTCTGGCACACGCCATCGACGTTGCGGCATCCTATGACCGCCGCATACTGATCGAGCAGGGTGTAAGCAATCTGGAAGAGATCAACTGCTCTGCAATGGGCTATGCCGGCAATGTGCGCGTTTCTGAAACTGAAATGCCCATCCGCTGGGACAGCGACGAGCTGCTCGACTTCAGCGCAAAGTATACCCGCAGTGCCAAGGGCGGCGCCAGCAAGGGCATGACCTCTCTCAAGCGCAAGATCCCGGCGCCCATCGGCGATGAAAAGACTGCCGAGGTCAAGAAGCTGACGGCTGAGATATTCCGTGCGCTCGACAGCAAGGGCGTTGTGCGAATCGACTATCTGTATGATCTGTTTTTTAATGATACGGCGACCACCGAGATCTACACCATTCCCGGCTCTCTGGCGTTC
>CAZYQB010000243.1:0-3702 GCA_964649595.1 uncultured Oscillospiraceae bacterium
GCAGCGCTTCGCTCTCACCCACGGCAGCAGCAATGGAGCGCTCCAGATTGTCCAGCACCGGCAGTATGGCGGTAATGGTCTCGCGAGTGCCGTCATCATACGCTTCCGTACGAGTCTGCTGATTACGACGCTTGAAGTTCTGATAGTCTGCCTGCGCGCGCTGTGCCAAAGCGAGATATTCATCCCTCTGCTTGACCGCCAGCTCCAGCGCCTCACGCCACTGCTCCTGCGTAGGCTCGTTCTGATCTTCTTTCTGATTTTCTCTTTGATCTTCTTTCTGACCTTTTTTCTTAGACTCGTTCTGAGTTTCGGCGTCCTTTACCTCGATTTCGGGTTCAGCCTGATTTTCGGTTTCAGGATTGGCGTTCTGAGCAGTCGTCTGCTCATTGACCGTTTCCTCATGCTTGTTCTGATCGTTCAAGACCTGCACCTCTATTCTTTATCGCCCGAGAGCATATTACTGATCGCCTTGCCCATGTAATTGACCAGCGATACCACACGCGCATAATTCATGCGAGTCGGACCGATGATCCCCATCGTACCGGTTGTATTCTTGCCCACGCGATAGGTGGCGGTAACCACCGAGCAATCAGCAAATTCCGGTATGTTGATCTCAGGACCAATGCGCACGGTAAATTCCACGCCGCCGGTCTGAGCGAGCAGCGGAGTCAGCTTTTCCCGGGACTCCAGTACTGCTAAGAAATTCTTTGCCTTCTCGACATCGCTGTACTCGGGATAATTGAGCAGATTGCTTCGTCCGCCGACCACCAGCGAACCAACGCCCTGCTCCATCGCCTGCTGATCGAGTGCACGGATGATGCTGCTCATCAGCTGATGGTGTTCCGCAAGCTCCATAAATACGCTGCTTAACAGCTCGCCTGCTTCGCTGATCGAATGTCCCTCCAGCCGCGCAGTCAGCATCTTGGAGATGGCATACAGGTGATCGGGCTCTACGCCGTGCGGCACCGGGATCACATGATCCTTGACCATGCCCGCCGTCGTTACCACGATCATCAGCGCGGTCACATCCGTTACCGGCACGAGCTGTACGCGCCGTATCGTCATGCTCTCGATTCGGGGGGCTGCCACCACTGCGGTATAATGCGTTACATCCGAAAGCGCCTGTGCAGCCTCCCGGATGACCTCCTCCACCTGCGAAGCACGGCGATTGAGGTGATCGTGAATCCGACCTGCCTCCTCCTCGCTCACGTCTACCGCCTTCATCAGCCGGTCAACGTACAGCCGATACGCCTTGGCAGAAGGAATGCGTCCCGCCGAGGTATGCGGCTGTGCCAAATAGCCCAACTCCTCCAGATCGCTCATTTCATTTCGAATGGTCGCCGGAGAAAAGCCTACTCCCGATTTGCGCGAAATCGTTCGGGAACCCACCGGTACTGCGGTCATGATATAGTCATCGATAATCGCCTGAAGAATCAGAAACTTTCGATCATCTAGTCTCATCACGTTCGCCTCCCTTCAGGTTGTTAGCACTCTCTTTAATCGAGTGCTAACCAATGGTCATATCATATCCCCAATGCGCCTTTTTGTCAATAGCTCCTTATAAAAAACTTGTAAAAAGAATTTGACAATGCTTTTTACTGCCTATATCCGGTTTGTTCCTCACTGATTGTGCACTCGCGAATAAAGCGAACAAAGGTAGCTCCGTAGCGTGCCAGCTTGTTTGAACCAACGCCCTTGATCTTTGAAAACTCCTCCAGCGTAGTCGGGCAGCGCATTGCCATATCGATCAGCGAGGAATCCGGGAATATCAGATATGCCGGAACTCTCTGCGCCGCCGCCAGCGATTTTCGAAGCTCTCTGAGTTTTTCCAGCAAATGTACATTTTCCCGAACGAGGGCTTCCGGTGCCGTTTCGCTGTCCTTGCGCCGTTTCTGCTTTGCTGTCGCATCATCCATATTTTCCTGCACCTTGCTGCGCGGCTGCTTGACCATGAATTTCTTCTCTCCATCCATGATCGATGCAGTTTTTTCAGTGAGCTGTAATATCGGATAATCACCCTGTGTCTGCTCAATGATATCCGCATCCTTCATGCGGTCAATGAGCTGCTTTACGCCCTTTCGAGTATATTTTTTCAGCGCGCCGTATTCGGGCAGCCCAGTCAGTGCCAGTGAATTGATCCTCTCCTCATTTGCGCCTGCCGCCACCGCGCCGATCAGATGCGCACCGTAGCGTTCATGCGTTTTTTCGATGATGGATATGATGATTCGGGCTGCTGCCGTTTCGTCGATCAGTTCGTATTCCCCCGTGCAAGCGGAACAATTGCCGCAATAACTCTCCGCCGTATCTCCGAAATAAGAAAGCAGTTTTTCGCGCAAACAGCCGTCCTTCGTGCAATAGTCCGCCATTTGAGCAATCTGCCTGCCGCCGATCTCCATTTGCCGATCAAATTCCTCCGGCGTCAGTCCACTTTCCTCCAAGCCGCGTTTGAGCAACAGACGGCACAGCACCACATCCTGCGCCGAATACAGAAGTATGCACTCTCCCGGCGCACCATCACGTCCGGCGCGTCCTGCCTCCTGATAATAGGATTCAATATTCATCGGCATATTATGATGGATGATATAGCGCACATTGCTTTTGTCAATTCCCATACCGAAGGCATTGGTTGCCGCCATCACCTGCACGCGGTCATACTGAAAATCCTCCTGAGCCGCTTTTCGCTCTTCGTCGCTCAGTCCGGCATGATATCGACGCACAGAAATGCCTGCACGAAGCAGCTCCTCCGTCACCCGTTCCACAGCTTTTCTCGTGCTGCAGTATACGATGCCGTTTTCCTGATGGTGCGTGCGGATATACTCCAGAATATATCTGATCTTCTGCTTGGTTTCGAGCATTTCCACTGCAAAATACAAATTCGCACGATCAAAACCGGTGGTCAGCCGCATCGGATTTTGAAGTCCCACCTGCTCCACGATATCCTCGCGCACGCGGTCAGTTGCCGTTGCGGTCAGCGCGATCACCGGTGGCCGCACGCGCAGCTTTTCGATAAAGGCTCGAATCTGCAGATAGCTCGGTCTGAAGTCATGTCCCCACTGAGAAACGCAGTGCGCTTCATCCACAGCGATCAGCGAAATATTCACCGAGCTGATGAGCTGGTTCATTCTCGGTGTATCCAACCGTTCGGGCGCAACATAGATCAGCCGGTATACGCCCATGCAGGCATTATCCATCGCCTTTTCCATCTGACGGGGCGTGAGCGTACTGTTGAGATATGCCGCACGCAGTCCCATCTGATTGAGCGACGCGACCTGATCCTGCATCAGCGAGATCAAAGGCGATATGACGATCGTCACTCCCGGCAGCACCGCAGCCGGAATCTGATAGCATATTGATTTGCCTGCACCCGTAGGCATCACGCACAGTGCGTCCCTTCCGGAAAGCACAGCGTCGATCGCCTCTTGCTGACCGGGTCGAAAGCTGTCGTATCCATAGTATTGCTTGAGTGCAGCGTGAATATCAGCCCTCATGCCGCCTTCACCTCGTATTTTTTTGTTGATGCTGTTTTGCAAAACAGCACGGTTATTATACTCTGCCGAGCATCTTCCTGTCAATCGCAGTACTGCAGACATCAAAAGGGATGTGCTTTCCCCCACCGGAAAACACATCCCCTTGTTCATCTGTTCAGCATTTTTAGTGTGTCGCCCTCACGCCGTCTCAGTACCTCTGCTGCTTACGCATACA
>CAZYQB010000244.1:0-3701 GCA_964649595.1 uncultured Oscillospiraceae bacterium
TGATTGGTGATACAACCTCAAAGTTCATGGAGTATGGAGATCAGCTGATTGAAGCAATTGGCGTGGATGCTGATACATTAGAGAAACATGATGCATCTGGAGCGTTGGATGTCCTTGATGAAGCCTTGAAAGGTAATGAGGATTCCCAGAGCCTTTTGATTGATTTAATTAAGAGAGATCCTGATTCCTCTTATCATCGTAGGCTCAAAGAAGCGGCAAACAGCGGTAACAGATCGGCTCAAGCACTACTGAATAAATGTATGTCCGCCCAATCTGATTTTGAAAAAGCCCTTGTTGCTGCTCAGGAAGGCGATATCGAGGCCCAATACTACGTCGGAATCTGCTATCAAACAGGTAAGGATAATGCTCCCGTTGACCCGCGTCAGGCTACACACTGGTTGGAATCTGCTGCAAACGCCGGAAGTGCAGATGCCCTTTGTTACTTGGGACTGCGGATTTTTGCCGAAGATGAGTATTACGGCTCTGAGGAAGACGGCGTTCGCTATTTAACTTCGGCTGCTCAAAAAGGAAATGCAACAGCACAATACCACTTGGCTGATTTCTATTGGGATGGCGATCATGTACGTCAAAATCAAGATCAAGCCGTTATGTGGTATGAAAAAGCAGCTCAGCAGAACAATGTGGACGCTCAGTTCAAATTGGGCTTAATTTATCAGAGTGACGATTACTCGTACACTGATGCAAAGAAGGCGGCTTTCTGGCTTGAGCGTGCTGCTGAGCAAGGAAATGTGATGGCACAAAGGCAGACTGCTGTCAATTACCTGATGGGCAATGGTGTCGAAGAAAACACTCAAAAGTTTCAGTATTGGCTTGAAAAGGCAGCCCTTCGGGGGGACGAAAAAGCAATCAGTACATTGCGTCAGTATTGTGCGGGCAGTTCTGTACTTGCAGAAATTGATCGCAAGTCCCAGCCACAACCTACTCGTCAAGCCACACCCTCGTCAACCAGCACATCGAGCAAATCGAGTGGCGGCTGCTACATTGCAACATGCGTATATGGCTCGTATGATTGCCCGCAGGTATGGACGCTCCGCCGTTACAGAGATGACGTACTAGCAGAGAGTGTATTGGGGAGAGCATTCATTCGTTTCTACTATGCAGTAAGTCCTCGGCTTGTCAAGGTCTTCGGTGGCTACTCTCCTGTCCGCAGTATCTGGAAAGTATTCCTTGATAAAATGGTTGTTGATTTGAACGAAAAGGGCTATCAGGATACCCCCCTATGAGGATTGAACATGGATACACTGAAACTGTCGAAAGATGTATTCTCGCAGATTGTTGATACTATCGGAAAGCATCCTCCCGAATGCGGTGGTGTGCTTGGTGCTCGGGAAAATGGAGTTATTACTGAATTCTATTTCGATGAGCACGGCACAAGTTCTGCCAATGGGTATGCTCCGAATGTGGAAATGATTAATGAAATGTTGATACACGACTGGATGCCTCGCGGTATTTTGATGGTGGGCATCGTTCACAGTCACGCCAACGGAAACTGCGTTCCTTCCTGCAGCGATGTGGGCTATGGCATCCGCATATTGCAGGCACTGGATACTGTAGATAGGTTTTATCTGCCTATTGCGACGGTGAACGATGGGGAGCTTCAACTGAACGGCTACGCTGTACAGCGCGATGAAGTTCATGAGTTTGTATGCAGGAGAGTTGAATGCGAGCTTGCTTGAAATAGAATAACGGAGGTGATACTTATGGATGTGGAAACGAGGAAGTACAACGACGAACATTATGATATGTGGTCGACCGACGGTCCGGGACGGGTCATTGGTGTATCTGCTGACGAAAGAAATATTACCATGTCTGACTGGTGGCATGAGTATTTTTTCTGGAAGCCGCAGGCGAAAAAGCAGTGGCATTACAAGGCGGAAGAATTATCGAGATTGTATCGCATAGGGTTTAAGTATGATTTTTACGATGTGTTCTACAGACCACTGGTGGGACCGAGATATATGTGGGGCGGCGATGCGCTCAGTCTGAGTACGAGGTGTCAGACTGAGCATCCAATAAGTACCTATATCTCAATCCTGTATTACAGGGATGTGGTAAGCGTTCATCTGAAAGAACTTTCTGAGCTTCAGCTTGAATGCGAGGATCTGGTAATCAAGACAGGCAGGTTGTATAGAGAAATAGAATCTGCGCAGAAAACCCTCAATAAGCTCCTGCCCTTCGGGAAAGCGACCGCACGTGCAGAAAAGGAAAAAGCAGAGCAGGAAATTCTGAAGATGAACGCTATAATTGATGAGAAAATGGCACGTGTCGAGGAACTGCGTCAACTGATTCTGAAAGAGCAGCAGAGCAAGTGAGCAGAGTGAACAAAAGGCGAATCCAAACGCGGGAGATACCGCAGGAATATAGAAAGGGGTAGAATCATGGAGAAGAAGTTTTTGTTGGTACCCGGTGAGTTCGGTCAGTGCGGATGGGCAAGTCTGAACTATGGCGGTGATCCGTCGCTGGCATACTGTGCTAAGTATCAGAAGATCATGGATGGCTGGACAGTGCAGAACTACTGTCGCGGCTGGGGCGGATGCGATCAGTAAATAAGATAGATAATACAAAAGAAGGTGAGAAAATGGGCTTTTGGGAAATGCTGGGTTTTGCTGTGAAAATATATATATGGATTATTAAACACATCGACATCTACGCTATTGTTGCAGGTATTGCAATGACCATTAGCGGAATTGCCACAGGTGAGGTTGGGGTTACTTTAGGCGGATTGGCTTTTGTGGCACTCGGCATTGGATTACGCTTCTTGATTAAGTGGTGGAAGAACGGGCGTGCGCAGGACTGATGGCGTAGAATTATATAACTGTTTAAAGCAGGGGCTGTTCCTTTTCGGAGCAGCCCCTGTTCTTATATTTACCTCGATTCAAGGAGATTATTTTTCGACATACCCCAATCTTCTGCACGCCGCGACATACAGCAGCAGAACGCTCGAATACCACTGAGAGCATCTGCTGGGCTTTCCCGTGAGGGGATGCAGTTCCTGCCCAAAGCGCATATCGTCGGATGAAGCGAGCGCATGAACCCATTTATCCATAATGTATTCAAGATCCTTGTCGTAGCCGTAGTGATCCATCCACCGAAGCGCTCTGAGCGCGGTCAAGCCCTGCGTGTAGAAGCCCCAGCTGTTGCCGGCGCGGTCCTGCTTGGAGGCGGGATCACAGATTGCCATGGAAGGGAAGGGATAGGGTGTCCAGAACTCGTTCGGATTTTTCAGATGGCGCTGATAGATGCGGTCTGCCTCCGCTGATCGTCTATGATCTTGAGACGACAGGAATACGGCCAACGAAAGATCGGTTCATCACCCTATCCGCCAGGAAACTGGTTTCAAAAAATCGTCTTCTGGTGGAAACGGATTCTTTGGAGTTAATGGTAAATCCCGGAGTACCGATTTCGCCACAGGCGTCTGAGGTAAACGGATTTACGAATGAAAGCGTTCAGGGATATCCGAGAGAATCAGAAGTATTTCGAGACATTTACCGGTTCTTCGGCCCGGCTCCGTTTCTGGCCGGATATAATATCCTGAAATTTGACAACCGGGTTCTTTCACTTTGCTATACACGTTATAATAAGGCGATGGATCCGGTGGAGGTGTTAGATGCATACCGGCTGGCGAAAGAAAAACTTTCGTTGCCAAATTACCGGTTGGAAACTGTCGCCCATGAGCTCGG
>CAZYQB010000245.1:0-3679 GCA_964649595.1 uncultured Oscillospiraceae bacterium
GTTCAGAATAAGGTCAGCGTATTCAAGCGGCGCGTTGTAGATCAGATAATCAAGCTCTGACCGTTCGTACATATTACGGGCTACTTCATTCTCAACGGCGATAGTATCAATCGCAATCATGCTGCCATCGGTGAATTTCAGCTCCACACAGCAGTTATCAAAGTTGTATTCACAGGATATAAGGCGTTTCAAGGGGTTTTACTTCCAAAATTATTTTATTTGGAAGTAATGTAAGCGTGGGGGGGTGGTATCTTTAACTATGGGAAATCTCGTTTTCCCACTTGCTGACTGCCTGCGGACTTACCTCGAGCATCTGTGCCAGATCTTCTTGCCGCAGCGACTTTTCGCGGCGAAGCTGTGCGATTCTCTTTCCCAAGGTCTCTCCCATATTAACCACCTCTTTCCTTTTGTTGGCTTCATTATAGCATCCGCCACAGGAAACTTGAAGCGAGCAATGATTGTTCTTACTCAACCATGCAGAGGATTTTCACTCAACCGGCGGTTGAACTGTTAAAAAAAAGAGCTGCCTATCCTATCAAAAAACGACCTGTGAATCCTTCACAAGCCGTTTTTTTGATTTTTACAGAGTTTTCAAACACTCAATCGCCTGTGCCGAGATCGAAACAATCGCATCTTCTGCTGCAAGCCGCGCAATGTCCGCCGCATCCGCCCAGATATAGTCGATCGTCTCGCCTTCCTGCAAGGTGACGGAATAATTTTCGCCGCTTTCGCTCAGTCGCACCAGATAGCAGTCGATATGATGGTCGGAAATGCACGATTGGAAAAACGGTTTCATCTCTTCTTCTGAAACGCACAGACCTGTTTCCTCCTGAAGTTCGCGCACGGCAGCCAACCGGGAAGGTTCTCCCGATACGACACAGCCCGCGGTAACCTCCCACAATCCTGCCCACGTCTTTGACAGATGGCGGCGCGTCATCAGCAGTCGATTTCTCCTGTCCAATACGCATACCTGCGCGATCAGATGATATTCTCCCGGTTTCGGAAAAACACTGCGCAGATGGGTATAGCTGAGCAGATTTCGATCCTTATCATATACATCCAGCCGTTCCATATCGTCACAACCTTCCGTCGTCGCCGCACAGCATCAGCCGCACTTCCCCCACCACATATAGAGAACCGCACACCAGCACGATGCCGTCCTTGCCTGCAAGCTGCCTTGCACGCTTCAGCGCTTCGGGAATGGTATTTTCTGCCACTGCATCCACGCCATGTGCAATCAGCATATCTCTGAGTTCCTCCGGCAGCATAGCGCGCGGATAATCGACATGAGTTGCCACTGCCTGCTTTGCGATATCCGCATACAGCCGGATACAGTTTTCCACATCTTTATCCTTCATCATGCCGATCACGGGAACGATGCGCCTGCCGGGCAGATAGTTCTTCACATAGGAAGCCAGCGCCTGTGCGCCGTGCGGATTGTGCGCACCATCGATCAAAAGCTGATCGCCCAGCCACTCCAGTCTGCCCTGCCAGACTGCCTTGAAAAGCGCATCCATGCACTTATCTACAGGCAGATCAAAGCCACGGCTTCTTAACAGCTCCACGCCGCTGAGTGCAAGACAGGCGTTGTCCACCTGATGGCGACCTGCAAGCTGAATACGCACATTCATGCCGCGGAAGATGAATCTCGCGCCGCGTGCATCGATTTTCTGAACCTGCATATCCTCATGCTTTACTTCGAGGATGCGCGCATTCATTTGCTCTGCAGTATCACGGAATACCTGCATGATCTCATCATTCTGCTGCGGAGCGACCGCTACGGGAATGCCTTCTTTGATGATGCCTGCTTTCTCACCTGCGATCTGCTCCAGCGTATCGCCCAGCACCTTGGTATGATCCATGCCGATGGGCGCGATCAGGCACACCTCGGGCATGATTACATTGGTCGGATCGAGCCTGCCGCCCAGACCTACCTCGATAATGGCAATATCTACCTTTTCCTTCACGAAGTAGCACAGCGTAATTGCAGTCCCCAGTTCAAAGGTAGTAGGCTTTACGCCTTCCTTGAGCAGTTCTTCGGTCACACAGCGCACACGCGAAGTGATCTCGATCAACGAAACATCATCGATCGGCACGCCGTTTACGCGCATCCTTTCGGGGAAGCGCATCAGATACGGCGAAGTATACAAGCCTGTTCTGTAGCCGCAGCCTCTGAGCATACGCTCCAGCATCGAGCAGGTCGAACCCTTGCCGTTTGTGCCTGCGACGTGCACCATTCTGAGCTGATCCTGCGGATCGCCCAGACGCGCCAGTAACGAGCGCATATTATTGAGACCCTTTTTTTCTCCGGCGTAGCGCGCGCCATTGATCCAATCAATGGCACACGCTGCATTTTCAAACACATTCATGTATGTTCCTCTGTTACAGAGACTTCAGTTCTTCGATTCGTGCATTGAGCGAAACGAGCAGCACACGGTTCTTCTCCAGCTTCTCATGCTCCTTGGCAACCAGCTGCGCGGGAGCCTTTGCCAGGAAGCCCTGATTCTTGAGCATACCCTCAGCACGCTTGATCTCGCGCTGTACACCTTCCAGATCCTTGGTGAGACGCTTGAGCTCTTTGTCAACGTCTACCAGATCACCCAGCGGGATGAACAGGTTGCCGGCGTTGCATACAGCGGAGGCTGCCTTTTCAGGATTTGCCGCATCGGCATCCATGATCTCTACTGCGTTTGCGGAAGCCAGACGCATGAAGTAGCCTGCGGTGTTCTTCAGTGCTTCGCCCCAGCTGCCGCGCGGACGAATCAGCAGGCGAGCACGGCGAGAAGGCGCTACGTTCATTTCGGCGCGCAGATTACGGATGGCGCGGATGGCATCCATAACGCCTTCCATCTGAGCAGCTTCCTTGGGGAAGTCCAGCTCTGCGGTGGTCTCGGGCCAGCTGCTTACCATGATGCTGCCCTCGGTGCCCGGCAGATAGCGGAAAATCTCATCGGTGATGAAGGGCATAAAGGGATGCATCAGCTTGAGCGTGCCTTCCAGAACGTAGACCAGCACTTCGCGCACGGTCTGCTTCGCTTCGGCATCCTCACTGTTCAAGCGCTGCTTTGCCATTTCGATATACCAGTCGCAATAGCTGCTCCAGATGAAATCATACAGTTCCTGAGCCGCCATGCCCAGATCGTAGCCCTCAAAGTATGCGGTTACCTGACGGGCGGTTTTCTGGAAGCTGGTCAGAATCCATTTATCGGCAATATCCAGCTTATCAGCAGAAGGCAGACCCTTGCGCTCAAAGCCTTCCAGATTCATCATTACGAAGCGAGCAGCGTTCCAGATCTTGTTGGCAAAATTGCGTGCGGATTCAATCTTTTCATCGCTCATGCGCATATCGTTGCCGGGAGATACGCCCAGCGCCAGAGAAATGCGCATTGCGTCTGCGCCGTACTTTTCGATCATTTCCAGCGGATCGATGCCGTTGCCCAGCGACTTACTGAACTTGCGTCCCAGCTCGTCGCGCACCAGACCGTGGAACAGTACGGTATGGAAAGGAGGTTCCCCCATCTGCTCGATGCCCGAAAAGATCATGCGGGCAACCCAGAAGAAGATGATATCCCAACCGGTTACCAGAACGGAAGTCGGATAGAAGTATTCCAGATCCTCGGTCTTGTCGGGCCAGCCCAGCGTAGAGAAAGACCACAGTGCAGAGGAGAACCATGTGTCC